>PTKE01000003.1 GCA_002937585.1 Alphaproteobacteria bacterium MarineAlpha9_Bin6
CAACGTACAATCATGATCGGGTGAAAGCAGACCTAGCTGCAGTGCCCGTTCCGTCTGAGTTGCCCACTGCGTTGCATCTCCCTTTCGAACAAAGACTCTAGAAAGCTGCGGCGTTTCTTTATGCCGTATCCTGACACGCCACATCCCTTGAGATTTTGAAATAGAAGCCAAAAATTCCTCCTGTTGTCCTGAAATTGTCCTGACACAGGAGATTTAAATTTTGGATTAGTTGCTAAGTCGTTGAAAGAATTGACCCGATGCGGGCGGATTCGAACCGCCGACCCCTTGTCCCCCAGACAAGTGCGCTAACCAGACTGCGCCACGCTCCGATTTTGACTCCCTAAGCTAGACGCTTTGAATCACTGAGCAAATAGTACTTTACCTTTCCTCAGCTGCCATCCCTTTTCCAATAAAATAAAGTGTGATTCAGTCAAAGGTGACTTTGTTTTGGCTACCGATGTTGCTCCCACCAATCACTAGCGAGGCGTTGGGCTTCGACGATGTCTCTCTCACCCATCGATGGTTTCAGTACATTTAACTTAGTTGCCGCTTGTTCGTTTCCATAAGCTTTAGCGACTATCCACCACAAATAGGCACCAGCATAGTTCTCTGGCACGCCACCACCCGTGGCGATCAATCCAAGGTTATACTGAGCAGCCACTAATCCTTGGTTAGCAGCCATTCTGTACCACAATGTTACGCTGACATGCCGGAAGATGGGCAATAAAACCTGCACATCCCCGGCGCGGGACGCCGATACGGCTGTACTACGAAATTCAAACGTCGATCGAGAAAAGAACCGCAAGCATCCGAAAGTTTGTCAGAGCAGATAAGCTTTCCGGCAAAACACTGAGTTCTAAAGTTTAATGGCCTATATCAAAGCATTCCAAGTTGCTTTTGCAGAATCCCGTTTAGCTCTTCCAACTCATGTAAGAGATCCCTAAGTGCACGTCGTTGCGACTCTTCGGGCAAGGAAAATCGGGTCCGCTTTTTATTTTCCAGATCGACTTGTACGTCTCCACTGGTTACCGGCGCTAATACTTTTCCGTCAGCGCGTTCGGAGAGAACGCGTCCACCTCTTTCGCGCAACAGTTTCTGAACTCCTCTGATGGTGTAACCATCCTCATACAGAAATTCCCGGATTCCAAATAGTTGGCGCACATCTTCTGGGCGGTAATAACGCCGACCGCCCGCACGCTTCATTGGTCGCACCTGAGAAAATTTAGTCTCCCAGAAACGCAAAACATGTTGGGGGACGTCGAGTGCTGTGCTGACCTCACTGATAGTTCGGAAGGCACCAGCCGACTTTTGGGTACCTTTGACGTTGGAACTGCGCCTAGTCCTACCCGTAGGTTTCTTTGAATTCGACGCGAGCCGTTCTGATGCCATCGTCAAACCCCAGACAAATTATTCCCGATCCACTAGAAACACCGACCCACCACGATTGATTCGATCTTTAAGTACGTGTGAGGCCCGAAAGACCACTACTCGGCGCGGCAAAATTGGTACTTCCTCTCCAGTCTTTGGGTTACGTCCCATCCGACGAGCTTTTTCCCGGATTGTGAAGCTGCCAAAAGATGACATCTTAACGGTTGATCCAGCAGACAAGCTATTGGAAATCTGATCAAACACTGACGCAACGAGCTTTCCCGACTCGTCACGGGACAGACCTACTTCCTGAAATACAGCCTCACTGAGTTCTGCCCTAGTAACCGTACGTTTTGCCACGGTCTCTTCCCCATCGGCGTTAAGGTAAAAACTTAAAACAGGTTGGAAAATCCGTCAATATCAATTAGTTGGAAACAATTACTCTTATCACTCTTTTTACCAATACCAACTGGCTTAATTGAGAGACAACTTAAAACAATGAGCTATTCACAGCATATTGCGTAATATTTAGGCTGTCTCAGTAGACTGTATCCTAGACAATTCCGATATGATTCGTTCATTTACACCTTGTTCAATTATATCAACAGCGACGCCAATTGCGTTGGCAAATCCTAGAGAATCCGTGCTGCCGTGGCTTTTCACCGCAACCCCGTTAAGACCGACAAACATTGCACCATTATGTTTCCGGGGATCTACTTTTTCACGTAAACTCCTGAAAGCTGAGCGTGCCAGCATTCCACCAAGTCGTGCGCTCAGCGAACTTCGGAGCGAACGACGCAAAAAATCTGAATACGCTTGCGACACTCCCTCAAGAGTCTTGAGCGTGATATTTCCAGTAAACCCGTCAGTCACCACAACATCGGTGGTACCAGTGGTCAAGTCATCCCCTTCAACAAACCCGTGAAAATCAAACAATGTATCCTTAGAACGCAAGACATTTGCCACCTCACGCAACTCATTTCGTCCCTTAAATTCTTCTTCGCCAACATTCAATAAACCCACGGTCGGCCGGATTACACCCAACACCGCACGGGCCAAAATCCCGCCCATCAGTGCAAATTCAATTAAATTTTCTGGCCCACATTCAATGTTGGCACCGAGGTCCAAAAAAACACTCTCGCTACGACGAGTCGGGATCAGCCCTGCAATTGCTGGCCGACTGATGCCCGGCAGAGTCTTTAATATTAATTTCGACATAGCCATCAACGCGCCGGTATTGCCTGCCGAGACCACCGCGTTTGCACGCCTCTCTGCAACAGAATTAATAGCGAGCCACATGCTCGATTTACGTCCGCGCCGCACCGCAACGGATGGTTTGGCGTCAGCAGCAACAATGTCTTCCGTATGTACTACCTCAGCAACAGCAGCTAGTCTCGAAAAACGTCGCAGCAGCGGACCACATAAAGCATCGTCACCAAAAATCAAAAAATGAGTATTAGGATAACGTTTACGTGCGACATCGGCGCCGGCGATAACCATCGGCGGCGCCTGGTCACCACCCATAGCGTCAAGTGCTATTGTATTTACATTGGGCATCTTGAATTGCCCGGCCACGGCTCCCAGACACCGTCCTAAAGCCGGTCAACCGAAATCACCTCCCGGCCTTGGTAATGCCCACATGCCGCACACACATGGTGTGATCTTTTTAATTCACCACAGTTTGGGCACTCAATAACATTTACCCTTACTAGCGAGTGATGGGAACGACGCTTATCGCGCCGAGACCGAGTGACCTTTTTCTTTGGAACTGCCATAGTGCCAGAGCCTCAATCAAAAGCTGTCAGGAGGGCGTTATTAGTCAAACTCTCGGTATGGAGCAACCCCTCGTTGCAATTTTTGAATTACCTGTTCTAATTATGCAATAATTTTACGTAAATTTTTTAAGGGTCTCTCTAGAGGCTCCAAGTCCACATCGACGCCATCCGCGCTCTCTTTCACAAATTCAGGCAATGCAGCATCCGGGTGACGCGGGTAGGGATCGAGCAATAACGCCAAAATGCTCTGCTATGAAACCACCGATCTCTAACCTTCCATCAGAGAAAAACTCGGGAGGATCCGGATCCTCCAAGGTGAACGAATTACGCTTATATGTTGAAGCAGAGATACTTGCGAACACGACAGAATAGCGATCGTCCACATGTTTTTCGATTGGACGCAAACTGATAACAGAGTTTTGTACAAAGTCCGCGGAAAGATAACCATCTAGGTAGATCCTCTCGTCATCATTTGCACGCTGCAATAGACAAACCTCGGCCGCTAATCTTCTTATACCGATGAGACCAAACCGACGAGCCAATAAATCACGTTCGTCATTTTCAGCTGAAAGAGATAATTTCAGCCCATCTTCCCCTATGTCCAACGCTTGGACCGTACGGCTAAATTCATGTGACCGCATAGTAACATCCACTATTAGCATCATTTTGTGGCAGCGGGGAAGCGACCTCTCCCCTCATCAAATTTCGCAACCGTGATATACTCCTCCGATTAGCCGGCGCATATAATCAGTCATCACGTGAACCCCAATGTCAGTCATAGGCCCGGCATAAGGGTAAAGGTTGCCAGATAATGCCCTTCCCAACGCTTCGTCTCCATCTTCAAAACCAGCCTCGTAGGTCATCAACCACACTTGAGCAATACCAGCCATATTCTTAACTTTACGATCAATTCTTAAATCTCCAACTCCCAGTTGGCGTAACACCCAGTCCATATCCTCTACTATTGCATCAACTAGTTCTTGGCTGATGGCTGCCGCTTTATAGTCACGGCAAAAGCACTACAACAACATGCATAGGTACAGCACAATTAACTTGAACGGACCCTCTACGTTGTCTTGAACTTTTGGGACGGGGTCAAAAATAGGTTGTCGTACCTGCATCACGATCCATTGATAAAGTTTACACCAGACCGCACGATGGATCACACGAGAACGACGTACTTCTTTCAATTTCCCCAGACAGTTGATCAATTCCTCACCATTGACAGACTTGATATGGGCTGCAATTTTTGCTGCAGTAATTTTTGAGTGTGAAGGTACGGTAAAAACCGAAAAGTTCGATGACCCATTGTTCTCCACACAATCAACTCACTAAATCCACCGGCAGATCCCATTGCTCCAACCGAATCCACGCACTCTTATGTTTTGTTCCCGTCCTTATACTTTGGGCCTGCGAACCGCGTATCGTCACGCATGGCTTTATGCCCCGAGACGAATTGATTGAACAATTATCGCCAGGCGATCAAGACAAGCGTATGGTCAGCCAACTTATGGGCACACCTTCATCCGTGGGAATCTTTGACGATGACGTCTGGTACTACGTTACGCAACGCACTGAAAACAAAGGTTTCTTAAAGCCTCTGCTGATGGATCAGCAGGTTTTAGCGCTAGAGTTTGACGAACAAGAAATACTCCAGTCTATAGAAAGATACGGCTTAGAAGATGCCCAGTTGATCGAGCCACTTGATGGCAAAACGCCAACTGTCGGCCGAAAGTTGACTATTCTGCAACAATTGTTTGGCAATTTTGGACGCTTCAGTGATGATGATGGAGGGGCGGGCGGTTACGGGCCCTGATCCCGTCAGGCCAACTGCCGATGTCATTGACACGAAATTCGTTACTGTCTCCAAACACTCCACTAAGCTAATACAGCCAATAACAGGATAGCTACAATGTTCGTGATCTTGATCATTGGATTTACAGCAGGGCCGGCCGTGTCTTTATAAGGATCCCCGACCGTGTCTCCCGTTACTGATGCCTTGTGAGCCTCGGAGCCCTTACCTCCATGATTTCCGTCCTCGATATACTTCTTCGCATTGTCCCATGCTCCACCCCCTGAGGTCATTGAAATTGCAACAAAAATTCCAGTTACTATAGTTCCAAGTAGCATAGCACCGAGCGTGGTAAATGCTGCTCCCTGCCCTGCAACAAGTAAAATCACAAAATAGACCAGTACCGGTGCCAACACTGGCAGCAAAGACGGCACGATCATTTCCTTGATTGCGGCCCGTGTCAGCAGGTCGACTGCCCGACTGTATTCTGGGCGTGCCGTACCTTCCATTATTCCAGGGATTTCCTTGAACTGACGGCGCACTTCAACCACTACAGCAGCCCCTGCACGCCCCACGGCCATCATTCCCAACGCACAGAACAAATAAGGCATCAAGCCACCTAAGAACAAACCAATAACTACGAAAGGACTTTGCAACTCAAACCTGATGTCGAGATGCGGAAAATAACGCCCTAGATCCTCAGTATAAACGGCAAACAAGACCAAAGCTGCAAGACCAGCCGACCCAATCGCGTAGCCCTTTGTAACTGCTTTCGTTGTGTTACCAACCGCATCAAGCGCATCCGTCGTTTTCCGAACCTCCTCCGGCAAGTCAGCCATTTCAGCAATGCCGCCCGCGTTATCAGTTACAGGCCCGTATGCATCCAGAGCAACCACCATTCCGGCTAACGCCAACATTGTAGTTGCGGCAATCGCCAGGCCAAAGATTCCGGCTGTCATGAATGCGGCGATGATCCCAGCACAAATCACCAGCACCGGCAGCGCAGTCGCCTCCATCGAGATTGCTAGACCCTGAATAATATTCGTGGCATGGCCAGTCTCAGAAGAACGTGCCACACTCTTGACTGGGCGATGCTCAGTTCCGGTGTAATACTCGGTAATCCAAACTAGTAAGCCGGTTACCGCCAACCCCACTATCCCACAGATGAAAATGTCCTGGCCGGTTACGGACCCATCACCCATACGGTAACTGGTGTCGAACCCAATCATTTGCTCAGTCGCGATTGCTATCAGTAGAGCCGAAATTACCGCCGACGCAATGAAACCTTTATAGAGAGCACCCATGATGTTTCCGCTTTTACCAAGCCTAACGAAAAAGGTGCCGATTATCGATCCGACGATACATACAGCACCGATCACGAGAGGGAATTGCATCATGAGAGCGTGGTCTGAAGGATCAAAAAATATCGCCCCCAAAAGCATCGTCGCTACCACGGTGACGGCATATGTCTCAAAAAGATCTGCCGCCATACCAGCACAGTCTCCAACGTTATCACCCACGTTATCTGCAATCACTGCCGCGTTACGTGGATCATCCTCGGGAATACCCGCCTCAATTTTGCCAACCAAATCAGCACCTACATCCGCCCCCTTCGTGAAAATTCCGCCCCCGAGACGGGCAAATATTGATATTAATGAAGCACCAAAGCTTAGACCAACTAATGCCTCAAGTAGGGTCCGCGTCTCAACCCCGTTCGCAAGAAGAATGGCGTAATAGACACTTACCGCCAACAACCCAAGACCAACCACCAAAAAGCCTGTTACCGCGCCTGATCTGAACGCAATTGATAAAGCCGGGGCTACACCCTCACGTGCAGCTTGAGCGGTTCGTGAATTTGCACGTACGGAGACGTTCATCCCGATGTAACCAGCGGCGGCAGACAGCACCGCCCCTATCAAATAACCTACGCCTACTTCAGCACCTAGTAGCGCCCACAAGATTCCCCCAATTACAATTCCCACCACAGCAATAGCGCGATATTGGCGATTAAGGTAAGCATTCGCGCCCTCCTGGATAGCTTCTGCAATTTCCCTCATCCGTTCGTTACCTGGATCGGCGGCGAGGACTTGCCGGGTGGTAAAAAGCCCATAAAGAACTGCTAAAGTCCCACATGTGATGGACAAAATTAACGCTGTAGACATCAACTACGAATCCTTTTGTTCACAAAAATATGCCAATAATCTTTCGCGACATCTCACGAAACCAACCGCAACACTGACGATTAAGGCGGGCGGACCATGCCAGAGCCGATGGCCTAACGCAAGGCACGCTATGCGGTGCCCGAATTACCTACTACAGGTCTCAGAAATGTTGGTAACCAGCTTTCTGGATTCGGATCTCACTACCATCTGTATCGAGTACAACCACTCCGGGAGTATCCACCACCTCACCAATTTCCGTTATCATTACGCCTGTACTTGAAGCAATCCTGGCGAGTGCATCGCGTGCGGCCGCTGGTGCTGTAAAAACAAGCTCATAGTCATCACCAAATGACAAAAAATTGGGTAGCAGATCTGGTGCCATGTCAAGCGCAGCACGCGCTCCCGTCGATAGCGGTATGGAAGAAACATTCAGCTGCGCACCCACCCTGGCAAGCGCACAAATATGGCCTAAATCGGCAACTAGTCCATCGGACACGTCAGTTACCGCGTGCGCAATTCCAATTAACGCTTGCCCTAAAGCTATACGTGGTTCGGGTCGTAGAAAACGGGTCTTTAACCCTGTCGCCTGCGTCTTAGTTAGCGACTCCAACTCGCCACGAAGGAGCTTAAGGCCAAGACTCGCATCTCCGATGTTGCCGGAGACAAAAATCCTGTCACCTGCTTTTGCGCCCGCTCTCGTGAGAGCCTGACCCTTTGGAATTCGTCCAAGTGCCGTGATCGAGAGCGTCAAAGGGCCTGGGGTCATTACCGTATCACCGCCAATTAAATTTAACTGATAAGTTTTTTGGTCTAAAGCTAGCTGAGCAACAAAACGTTCAAGCCATGTTTCGGTGATACCGGCTGGTGCAGCTAAAGCGAGTAAATAGCTAACAGGCCGAGAACCCATCGCGGCCAGATCACTGAGATTAACGCGAAGTGCTCGCGCCGCGACGTCCTCTGGCTCGTCCTCGCTTCTAAAATGCACACCACAAACTAACGCGTCACAGGTTACGACAATTTCGTAGCCTGGCTCGTGTGAAACCAGCGCAGCATCGTCTGTAAGGCCCAATGCTCCCGCACAAGCATTGGTTAGCGGAGTAAAGTATTTTGAGATTAAGCCAAACTCATTGACCGATCGCGGCATTTACCTCGGAATCCTTTTCCGATCTATCCGATGTCATTTCCTGGGTCCGCAAGGCTCTCGCCAAACGATCGAGCGCAGCATTCACGAATCCAGTTTCCTCCAAGCCGTGAAATCCGCGCGCAATATCAACGTATTCCTTGATGACAACCCTAGCTGGCACATCTGACCGCGCTATCAATTCGTAACACGCAGCTCTCAACAAAGCGCGCATAGTCGCACCAAGACGGTCCATCGACCACTCACGAGACAACACAGTAGCAATATGGTCATCTAGCGAACCATGATCCTGATCGACCTTCGCAACTATATGGGCAAATAATTCATCATCGATATCATATGCCTCCTCATCGACACCGATAGCGCCCTCTTGATGCGTTAGGAACTGAGCAATTACGGCTCCGCACGGCTGGCCCGAAATCTCAATTTGATAAAGTACCTGCACAATAGCTAGTCTCGTCGCACTGCGAAAATCATGCCGCCACAACACGTGCCTGACTCCCCCTCACCCTTGCGCCGTAAAGCGGCGACGAATTTCAACCATCCGAAGACATGCCGATGCCGTGTCACGACCTTTGTTTCGTCGGTCCACCGCCGCGCGCTCCCATGCCTGATCCCGAGTGTCAGTTGTCAAAATACCGTAGCCAACAGCTAATTGCAGACGAGTAGCCAAATCTGACAAAGCCCGCGCGCTTTCAGTGCATACGTAGTCAAAGTGGCTGGTTTCGCCGCGAATCACACAACCCAAAGCTATATAACCATCGAACAAACCCGATAAACTCGCAAATCGCAAAGCAGCAGGTAACTCAAACGCGCCTGGCACATCTATAACTTCCCAGCTCGCATTAGCCGATCTTAACTCACCGGTCGCGCCAGCCAATAATTGGTCGGCGATATCGTCATAATATCGCGATAAAGCAATCAGAATGTGAGAATCTCCATGCTCTTTAGACATCTGTAGCACCTATTGGCCGTCTTTCCACAACACGAAGGCCGAATCCGTCTAACCCAACAAAAGCACGTTCCACATTTGATAGGAGAATCATCTCTGAAACCCCTAAATCGAGCAAAATTTGCGCCCCAACGCCGACATCACGCCACGAGCCCTCAGTTCTACCCTCCTGTGCACTCTTTCCAACGAGTGTCGACACAGTGGTTGGAAGAACATCGCGGATCAATATCACTACGCCACGATTCGCATCTCGGATAATTTCCATTGCGCCATGCAGATCATGAGCGCTATTGCTGTTCATATCACCCAATAGATCAGCTACGATATTGACCGCGTGAACTCGAACCAACACGGGATCCGGCGTAGAGACATCGCCTTTTACCAGAGCAATGTGTTCTGCATATTCGACTGTATTTTTATAAACGATCATGCGAAAGCGGCCACCGTAATGACTATCAAATTCTCTTTCGACTATCACCTCAACCAAACGCTCGGTGCGCCTACGGTAGGCAATCAAGTCAGAGATAGTTGCCATGCGAAGAGCATGGCGTTGGCAAAATATCACCAAATCATCATACCGGGCCATGGTCCCATCATCGTTCATAATTTCGCAGATAACACCAGCAGGTATTAGATCAGCCAAACGAGCTATATCAATGGCCGCCTCCGTGTGGCCTGCACGTACCAATACACCGCCATCCCGCGCTTCTAGTGGGAACACGTGCCCGGGGGTGTTAATCTCTTTAGCTGTAGAATGCGGGTCGATTGCGACCCGAACCGTATGGGCTCTGTCTGCCGCTGAAATGCCCGTGGTTACGCCTTCAGCAGCTTCAATTGAAGTTAGGAAAGCTGTCTCAAATCGGGACCTATTTCGCCGCTCCATTGGCTTTAGTCCAAGTTCGCGGACCCGTTCGTGGGGCAAGGCAAGGCATATCAGACCACGACCAAACTTAGCCATAAAATTAATCGCCTCGGGCGTTGCCATCTGCGCGGGGATCACGAGATCGCCTTCATTTTCACGATCCTTGTCATCAACAAGGACGAACATACGCCCGTTGCTAGCCTCATCGAGGATCTCCTCTATCGAGGATAAAAAGTCCGGGTTACGGTCAGTATTTTCTAGAGCAGCAGCGGTCATCCGTTTTTTAGCCCCCGTAACCGTAAAGAACGTTCAACGTAGCGAGCAAACATATCTATCTCAACGTTAACCCGTGTTCCGGAACGTAAATCGCCGAGCGTAGTAACATCTTGGGTATGGGGTATGACGTTAATTTCAAAATATTCGTCTTTTACCTCATTTACGGTAAGTGAAACACCGTCAATTGCGATGGAATACTTAGGTGCAACGTAGCACTCTAACCAATCGGGCAAATCGAATCTCATCCTTAACGAGTCAGCATCTGGAAAAATATCAATCGCACGTAAAACTCCATCGACGTGTCCTGTAACCAAATGACCCCCGAGTTCATCACCTAATGTGAGAGAACGCTCTAAATTTAACAAACCACCAACGCGCCAGTCACCAAGAGTGGTGCAGGCCATTGTCTCCGCCGAGGCCAAGACTGAAAACCAATCGTCTCCGGTCTCTATAACTGTCAAGCACGTTCCGGAACATGCAATTGATGCACCAATTACAATATCTTTCGTGTCGTATTTCGTCTCTATAAACAGACGACATTGATCCGTTCCGTCTATCCGGCTCAATCGACCGACGTCAGTAACAATTCCTGTAAACATTTTTAGAAGCTAGGACACGACGGAAAAGGATTCCAGCATATCTTTGCCTACAGCTTCGACACCCACACGCCGAAAGGTTATAGCATCGGCCAAAGTATCTAAACGGAGGGGCGCTGTGGCAGTAACGCCGTCACCCCCCAATATGCTCGGGGCACGAAACCAAGCTATGCGATCAACTATACCTGCCTGCAACAGACTCCCAGAAACGGTTGGCCCACCCTCCACCAGTAATCTCGTAATTCCTCGTTCACCTAAAGCCCTCACGGTTTGCTCTATGGATAAACGCCCATCGGCGCCAATATCCACCCCAAGAAGCTCCACTCCGCAATCTTCGAATGCGACACGCTGCTCTTTACTGTAATCCGATTTCGTTACGACCCAGGTCCGATGTTCAAGTGCCGTGGTGACCAACGCGTGGGTCAACGGTAAACGCAAGTTACTGTCGAGCACAATACGGACTGGAGAAAACTGGTTCATACCAGTCAATCGACAAGTCAACTTTGGATCATCGGTGATTGCCGTTCCAATACCAATCATAACCGCGTCATGCTCAGCCCGCATCAAATGGCCCCTCTGGCGAGCGAGAGCCCCAGTAATCCATTGGCTTTCCCCGCGCGCGGTAGCGATAAACCCATCCAAAGTCGTTGCAAACTTTAAAGTTATCGCTGGACGACCCTTATTTATGCGAGAGAAAAATCCTTCATTCAATTCGCGGGCGTGGTCAGCAAGTATGCCTGTTTGTACGACAAGGCCAGCTTCGAGCATCCTGGCGATGCCACGACCTGAAGCCCTCGGGTCAGGATCCTCAAGGGCAATAGCACACCGAGTAATGCCCGCTCTGATAAGCGCTTCCACACAGGGGGGGGTTTCGCCTTGGTGGACGCAAGGTTCAAGGCTTACGTAGGCAGTGGCACCCTGCGCGCGCCGCCCAGCGCGGTCAAGCGCTTCTGTTTCCGCGTGTGGCCTCCCTCCCGGCTGAGTCCAGCCCCGTCCAACAACCTGTCCCGCGCGAACGAGAACACAGCCTACTGCCGGATTAGGCCAAACCCGCCCAAGACCGCGCCGTGCCAGTTCCAGCGCCACAGCCATGTGGCGTTGGTCGCGGGGATCAGTCCCGGTCGCTTTGGATTTCGTCAATAAAATCCTCGAAATCCTTTGTTTCTCGGAAATTACGGTATACCGATGCGAAGCGCACATAAGCGATAGGATCGAGTTGTGACAGCCCGTCCATCACTAACTCACCAATCGTTGTGCTTGTGACGTCGCTCTCACCCAATGTTTCAAGACGTCGTACTATCCCGTTTGCCATACGTTCAATATCATCAGGATCTACAGGACGTTTGCGCGTTGCAATGTTGATTGAACGCATGAGTTTATCGCGTTCGAATGGCGTGCGGGTGTTATCGCGCTTTACCACGGTCAACTCGCGAAGCTGCACACGCTCGAAGGTAGTAAAACGTGATCCGCAACTAGGGCAAAATCTCCTTCGCCGTATAGCTGCATGGTCTTGGCTTGGACGTGAATCTTTCACCTGCGTATCAACACAGCTGCAAAAAGGACAGCGCACAATTTTACTCCCCTCGACAGCTCATGATGCGTAAAGACCGCAATAAATAGGAAAACGCCGGCATATGCGTAAAACCTCAGATTTGACACGGGCCTCAATAACCGCGTTAGCATCCTCACCATGAGCAGCAAGACCATCAATGACCTGGCCTATTAGCTCTCCAATCCGGCGATACTCCGCCGTCCCAAAACCGCGCGTTGTACCAGCTGGGCTACCAAGGCGAATGCCCGACGTTACAAAGGGCTTTTCCGGATCAAATGGGACGGCATTTTTGTTACAAGTGATGCCCGAACGCCCCAAGCTACGCTCAACAATATTTCCGGTTAAATTTTTGGGCCTTAAATCAACTAACAACAAATGAGTATCGGTGCCATCAGAAACTAAATTCAGGCCTTGCTCCTGCAAAGTCACACCAAGTACTTTTGCGTTCTCAAGCACGGCCCGGGCGTAATCCCCAAATGATGACTGCAATGCTTCACCAAACGCTACCGCTTTGGCTGCAATCACGTGCATCAGAGGGCCACCTTGCAGACCCGGAAAGACTGCTGAATTTATTTTCGTGGCCATTCCCTCATCATTGCACAAGATCATTCCACCGCGTGGGCCGCGCAAGGTCTTATGGGTCGTCGTGGTAACAACGTGGGCATGTGGAAACGGATCCGGATGGACCCCACCGGCAACTAAACCGGCGAAATGAGCCATGTCGACCATTAGAACTGCTTTTACTGAGTCGGCAATAGCACGAAATTGTTCGAAGTCTATGATCCGGGGATAAGCTGAACCTCCAGCAATAATTAGTTTTGGCCGATGTTGTATGGCTAAAGTTCGTAACTCTTCGTAGTCAATCTCACCGTTATGTCGGGATACCCCATATTGAACCGCATCGAACCACTTTCCTGACTGATTTGGCCTAGCACCGTGAGTAAGATGACCACCAGCTGCAAGTGACATCCCCAACACGGTCTCGCCCGGATTCATCAAAGCCATCATTACGGCCTGATTAGCTTGACTACCCGAATGGGGCTGAACGTTGGCAAAAGCACAACCAAATAATTGCCGAGCCCGTTCAATGGCAAGCTCCTCAGCAATATCTACCTGCTCACAACCGCCGTAATAGCGGCGGCCGGGATATCCTTCAGCGTATTTATTAGTTAATACTGATCCTTGCGCGGCCAGCACTGCCTCGCTGACGACATTTTCCGAAGCAATCAACTCAATTCCATCACTTAGTCGACTAAACTCACCAAAGATGGCCTCGTAGACCGCAGGATCTTGCTTGGATAAGCTAAAAACCGGATCACCCAATCCATAAGCTTCCTTACGTAACACAGATGATGTCATTAACCTGTCAACCTATAGACTTGATATAAATTAGCGATATTTAGTTTTTGGCACGGAACTCATCATGCCAACTCGCCGCGCATGCCGACCACCATCTTCAAACTCCGTGTCTAAAAATTCACGTAAACACGATTTTGCTACAGCCTCATCAACGATCCGTGCACCCAGCGCCAATACATTCGCATTGTTATGCTTTCGGCCCAAGCGTGCAGTCTCTACATTGTGGCATAATGCAGCACGAACCCCCGGGTGTCGATTTGCGGTAATACTGACCCCAATTCCAGTACCGCACAAAATTACCCCGTATCCTGCTTTGCCGCTAGCCACGGCCGCAGCGACGTTATGCGCAAAAAGAGGATAATCGACAGAATCCAAGCTGTCTGTACCCATATCAAGAATCTGATAACCAAGAATCTCCAAATCCTTGCACAAAATTCTTTTAAGCAGAAATCCCGCATGGTCCGAAGCTATGGCAATCACTTCGTCCTTTTCCATAGTTTCCATGACAATCAGATGCTTAACTCGTTAGATAGGAAATCAGTTGGGACAGATGCTTAATAACTCACCCCTAAGCAGGTGAAACACCTAGGTTAAAGTACTACTATATATAGACCATCCGCAAGCATACGACCAATCAGTCAATATAGTGTTCCACATCATCCAAAAATACGAAACCTTTGCAACAAATAAAGTGACTTCAATACTTACTTTACAAATTATCACTAACGCCTAATAGGGTCCATGCAATATCACAACAGATTAAAAACTTTAAAGTTTTCAATTTACCGATCAAACTCATATCGAAAACTAAAAACCAAACAAAATTCAATATGTTTCTTTGTACGATACTGATTAATATTGACAATCATAATTTGATCTGTAAGAAGTCGCTAATCTAGCAACTGGAAAAATTAAATATTTAAAAATGAATGACGACTCAAGTACAAGCAAATCAGCAAAAACCGTGCTTCAGATGGCGTCGGAAATTGTCTCTGCATATGTCAGCCACAACGCACTTCCTGCAGCACACATTCCTGAATTAATTCAGACTGTTTACAAATCCTTGGCTGATATGGAGCGGCCGCAAGGTGATGCAGCTAAAGAGCCGCTTAAACCAGCGGTGCCACCTCGCCGTTCGATAACCCCTGAGCACATAATCTGTCTTGAGGATGGAAAGAGGCTAAAGATGCTTAAAAGGCATCTGCGGACAACCTACAACATGACGCCAGACGATTACCGCAAGAAATGGGGGTTAGCGGCCGACTATCCCATGGTCGCGCCCAATTATGCGGCGCAGCGGTCCGAATTTGCCAAAAAGATTGGCCTTGGTAGGAAGAGCAAAGGGATTGTGAGCTAGCTGTTCAGATACTCTCTATATTTGGGTCTAAATTCCGGTCTATCTATTCTCCGGCCCGTAGCTATTTATGATACGACATCAGCTAACTGCACGGGCTCGTATCACTGGTTTTTCCAAAGCTTGGCTCCACACTAAGCCACCTTTAATGCCCGCTAAAGGTCTGAGATAGATTGCCGTTTGGCGCACCGCTTCAACGCCCAAACCCAAAAAAAGGCGCAAGCGTAATATTTCATTTGGATCGGAAACTGACGACATATATACCCAGTCTACATATCGGTGTACTCGTAGTTGCCGTTACTCCACTCATAAAAAACATAGCCAGGCGCATTCACATCACCCTTATGGTCAAAACCAATCGCCCCAAATACCGTATCAAACTTTTCAGTTCTTAATTTGTTAATTAAATCATCAACGTCAGTACCGCCAGTTAACTCTGCCGCCTGGGCAAACACCTGGATAGCGGCGTACGTGTACAGAGTGTATCCCTCCGGTCTGTAACCCTGTTCAAGGAAGCGAGCGACGACATCTTCAGCTTCTGGATTTTTGCTGGGATCTGGGCTGAAAGAGAACAAAGTGCCTTCACCCGCAGGTCCGGTAATCGACCAAAATTCTTCAGTCACTAGTGCGTCGCCAGAAATAAGACGAGCATTCAAACCCTGCTGACGTGCCTGGCGAACAATTAGACCCGCCTCAGTGTGATAGCCGCCTAAATAAATGATATCGATACTTTCAAACTTAAGTTTACTCACCAATGCCGAATAGTCTTTTTCTCCCGCAGTGTACGCCTCATAAAGCACTTCCTGCACGCCACGGGCATTGAGTTCCTTTTTTGTCTCATCGGCTAAGCCCTTACCATAAGCGGTCTTATCGTGCAGTATTCCGATTCTGGCGCCGGGGAAATTCTTCGCAATAAAGGAGCCAGCCACCTGGCCCTGCTGATCGTCGCGACCGCAAGTTCGAAAAACGTTATCAAAACCACGCTCCGTCAACATTGGATTGGTGGAGGCAGGCGATATTTGGAGAATACCCTCTTCGTAATATACCTCTGAGGCCGGAATTGACGTGCTCGAGCAAAAATGCCCAGCCATAAACGAAATACCCTTGTTAGCCATCTGATTGGCCACAGCGACTGCCTGTTTGGCCTCGCAGGCATCATCTCCAACTTCAAGAACTAGCTTACGGCCCAGAACGCCGCCAGCAGCGTTGATGTCTGCTACCGCCATCTCCGCGCCACGCAGCATTTGCTCCCCAAAAACCGCATATTGGCCGGTTATTGGGCCTGCCACCGCTATTACAAGATCGTCAGAGGCCTGTGAATTGTTATGTTGGCCTATAGCAGCCATGCTGACTATTGCAGCCAGCGCCCAGTGATTTAATTTCATATCATATATTCCTTCACCACTTCGTCATGACGGCCGAACCCTATCTACTATGCAGCACTGGCCCGACAAATCGAGAACTTATATTTTTTTTAACTTTTAATTTGGATACTTGCCTGCACGCATGGAAATATATGATACAGGAGGCGCAGATCGCCCCTAGTGCCGAGACCTGTAACTAAAAAGACTGGAGCGGTCGAATAACCAAGGATACTGCCTGACAACCACAGATACATGGACTATGCGATAACTTAAAATTCCAATGCCCATGACAACTAGAGTATCAAACATATACCCGGAAACTGATACCAAAGATCCTTCGAATAGAGCATAAACGAAGAAGCGATCTACCAAGCCAAGACCGAGGCAAGACAATACAACCTGCCAAATAGGCCGCCAAGCTCGAGCCAGAGCACGACCTGTCAAAAGCGCGGCGCCACCAATTAACACCACCGTAAGGACTAGGAATACCAGTAGGCTAACACTGGTTACCGCGCTTATCATGAGTTCTTAATTCCCTCCCCCTAAATAGGCATTCCGCACTTCTGGATCCGCAAGCAACTCATCCCCAGTGCCGTGCAAGATGATCTCACCATTCGCAAGCACATAGGCTCGGTGCGCCAGGAGAAGCGATTGATGAGCATTTTGCTCTACTAATAGTATGGTTACCCCTCGGTCTTGGTTAATCTGGCCAATCACGTCAAAAATCTGCTTCACAAGCATAGGGCCAAGCCCTAGTGATGGCTCATCTAGCAACAACAAACGCGGGTGACTCATCAAGGCCCGCGCAATAGCAAGCATCTGTTGTTCACCACCTGAAAGGGTGCCCCCTCGTTGCTGCTGCCGTTCACCCAAGATTGGGAATAAATCAAAAACTAACCCCAAATCGTCGTTAAAATGGGCTGGATCGCTGGCTACCGCACCCATTTGTAGGTTTTCTAGCACCGTCATACGCGGGAAGATTCGCCGTCCTTCAGGCGAGTGGCTTAGGCCACTTCGAATTATCTGAAAAGTTGGCACGTGAGTGATGTCATCACCATCAAATAAGACCCGACCACTCCTAGCGCGCGGCTGACCACAAATCGTCATTAAGGTAGTTGATTTTCCAGCGCCGTTAGCACCGATCATGGCCACGATTTCACCTGAATCTACATGAAGGTTGATACCGCGTAGGGCCTGAATTCGACCATAAAAACTATGGACGTTTTCTAGCCTCAACATGACAAGCCCGGTTCGACGGCACCAGGATCGCACTCCGCTTCCTCACCTAAATAAGCGCGAATTACCCTTGGGTCATGACGTACCGACACAGGAGATCCGTCCGAAATCTTTTTACCATAATCAAGGACAACAATGTGGTCCGAAATATTCATGACCACACTCATATCGTGCTCAATCAATAGAATACCGATGCCATACGTATCACATATGTTACGCAGCAGCTTGTTGAGCGCAGCAGATTCGTTTCGGTTAAGCCCTGCCGCCGGCTCATCTAGACACAGCAAGGTGGGCTTACTGCACATGGCGCGTGCTATTTCTAAACGTCGCTGATCCCCATACGGAAGTTCCCCGGCTTGCCGATCTGCGTCAGGTAGCAGCCCGATCCGCTCAAGCCATTGACTAGCGAATTTGACGGCACCACTCTCGGCGTCGCGATACCTAGATAATCCGAGCAGACCTGCGACCGAAAACAAAGATGCCCGCATTAGTTCATTGTGTTGAGCAACAATCAAATTTTCCAAAACTGACATAGCTGGAAACAACCGAATATTTTGGAAAGTACGAGCGACCCCAGCGCGAGCAATTCGAAAACCCTCCATACGTTCTAGGTAGACGGGATCTCGGCCCAAAACCGAAAAGGTTAGCCTACCAACCGTCGGTTTATAAAAACCAGTCAAACAATTAAATACTGTAGTTTTACCAGCGCCGTTTGGGCCAATAATCGCTGTTATCTCACCTTGGGCCGCAGAAAATGATAGATCTTCGATTGCAACCAGCCCACCAAATTCCATGGTCAAATGCTCAACTCTGAGTAATTCCGAAACCGTCATTTCGGAGCTATTGGCCTGCTTGGATTTAGCATTAGAGTAGGTCTTCGGTGTGCTAACAGACCCCTTGGTCTCCAGACCATCACTAAAACCATCGCCAAACCAAATACAAGCATTCGATACTCAGAAAATTCTCGCAAAGCTTCGGGCAATAAAACTATCGCAGCAGCCGCCAACACGACCCCAATCTGGCTACCCATGCCACCGAGTACAACTATTGACAAGACGATAGCTGATTCAATGAAAGTGAAACTTTCAGGACTGATAAATCCGTTTCGACTTGCAAAAAATGCCCCTGCAAACCCACCAAACATTGCACCAAGTGCAAATGCAGACAATTTGGTGTTCACCGGATTAATTCCGAGGGAACGACACGCAATCTCGTCTTCCCGAAGTGCCTCCCAAGCTCTACCGATTGGTAATTTTCGAATTCGAAGCACGAAGATATTCGTAATGAGAGCAAGGATTAAGATTACGTAATAAAGAAATATGATTCGATGGTCTCCCGAAAACGGCAGATCGAAATACTCGTGGAAACTATGTCCCTCGCGCGTCCGGCGGGTAAATTCTAAGCCAAATAATGTTGGTCGTGGAATGCCTGCAATGCCGTTTGGCCCGCCAGACAATGCCACCCAGTTGGTTAGCACGACGCGGATGATTTCACCGAATCCGAGTGTCACGATTGCTAGATAATCACCTCTCAGACGCAACACTGGATATCCGAGCAGGATCCCAAACATTGCAGCAACTGCCCCAGCGATCGGCAGACAACCCCAAAAAGACCAGTCGTACACAGTGCCGAGCAGAGCAAACGTATAAGCACCAACGGCGTAAAACGCTACATACCCGAGATCCAGCAAACCGGCGAGGCCAACCACAATATTTAGGCCCCACCCAAGCATTACATAGATCAATACCAACGTCGCCAAATCGACCGCGCGGCGATCCACTTCTGGCATCAACGGGAACAGAAGTGCAAGTACTATTATACCTAAGATAAGTAAGACCTGTCGCCGTTCGATAACCGATCCAAAACGTTGAAATCCAGGCAAAGAAAAACGATTCAGTCGCCATACACCATGCATTGCCGTCACTAAGGAGCGGCCTAGAAATACGATAACAACAGAGACCACAAGTGCTTCCCAGCGAAACTCAAAGCTCAGTCCATCTCCGCCGCCAACGGTGCGGAAACCAATAAGTGGCAGAGCGAGAACCAAAGCTACCAGCGAAGCCAGCCCAGCCTCCTTAAGGACTGCTGATGCCCGTAATTTTTCTAATCCCAAAGAACTTTGATTGGCCACCGTTTATACTTTTTCAACGTCTGGCCGGCCGAGCAAGCCGCTCGGCAAAAATATCAACACCAAAACTAGAATACCGAACGAGGCCACGTCCTTATATTCGACGGAAAAATAACCAGCCCAAAACGCTTCCACCAGACCTAACAACATACCACCCAGCATCGCTCCCGGCAGTGATCCTATTCCTCCAAGAACTGCCGCAGTGAAAGCCTTAAGACCGGCGATGAATCCCATGAAAAAGTCAATGACACCGTAATACATAGTCACCAACATTCCTGCCACTGCTGCAAGCATTGCGCCCATTATAAATGTCAGTGAAATGGTGCGGTCGACATTGATTCCGAGCAGAGTAGCCATACCCCGATCTTGCTCGCAAGCACGTTGGGCTCGACCCAGCGCTGTACGAGCTATCAAGGTGGCAAAAATCGCCATCAATAAGATGGTGAGCAAAATAATAAAAATCTGAATATAGCTGAGAATCACTGTGAAATTGCCGGTTGCATAGAGGATCACCCCACCTCGTATGATTGGCTGTAGCGTCTTCACACCTGCCCCTTGCGTAAGCAATACATAGTTCTGTAAAGCCAACGACATACCAATTGCTGAGATCAGCGCGGCGAGTCGTTGCGATCCCCGCAAGGGTCGGTACGCAATACGCTCCACTGCCCAACCGTACGCAGACGTAAAGACGATAGCCACCAGCAACACCATTATTAACGCGAGTGGCATCCAGGTAACCCCGGTCACACCTAGCATGGTAAATGCGAGTATGGATAGGAATGCCCCGATCATGTAAATCTCGCCGTGGGCAAAATTTATCATACCAATAATTCCGTACACCATCGTGTAACCTATGGCGATCAGTCCGTAGATGCTGCCGAGGGTGAGTCCATTAACCAATTGCTGAATAAAATACGCCATCAATAAAAAGCCTGACTAATTTAGCGTGGACCCGTTTGCTGCCGAGCCTGGTCTGTCTATAGCAAAGTACGGCAAGACGGAGCCAGTCCGAGCGTTATGGCACAGACCAATAATGTACTTCTAATATATCTACTGCGAGGACGATTTAATTTCATTGAACAGTAGGCCCCAGGGAATCGCCAAGCGCTTCGCAGATGGCTAAACTTAGTGTGTACTTATGTTAGAGACGTGGCGGGAGGTTGAAGGAAGACAGAGATGAATGCAATAAAATCGAATTTCTCGGTCACTCATCGCGATGATTCCACTTTTAAAACTGAAAGACTGTGAGATTATTTTGAGTATCGCGGTCTTGGCATCAAGGAATCAGCAAGGGGTGCGATGGTCGCCCATATCATCCGTGCAGCAAAGCCGTTTGACGGTGGCGGGACAGGTCTCCACCAGCACGACTGCGAATTCCAATTCGTATGCGTCCTCAGTGGCTGGGCTCGGTTCCAACGCGAGGACCAAGGAGAGGTCACTATTCGTGCTGGAAGCTGTGTAAACCAACCACCAGGAATAAGGCACAACCTGATCGAGTATTCTGACGATTTCGAGGTGCTAGAGTTGGTTGTACCTGCGGATTTTGGCACCGCAAATTTAGGTGAAGGTAACGCTAAAGCCGCAATTGACTAACTCGCTTGGAGTTCAACAGATTATGATAAATCACACCATTAGAAACTGGCTCTCGATTGCAGCTATCGCCCTTCCCCTAACTTTATCTGCTGCAAGTGCTGCACCACTGCCAGAAACTACACCGGAGTGGGTTGGGCTATCTTCAGAGAAACTGAAGAGGATAGATACAGTTTTTGAAGCTGGAATTGCAGACGGACGCATCCCTGGAGCAGTTATCGCCATAGCCCGTCGTGGCAAACTCACATATTTCAAGGCATACGGCATGCAAAATGCAGCAGCCAGCATTCCGATGCGGACAGATTCAATATTTCGCATCTATTCTATGACTAAACCTATTGTAAGCGTCGGCACGATGATGCTGCATGAGGAGGCGAAGCTTTACCTTTCTGAGCCAGTCGGGAAATATCTTCCCAACCTCTCCGATATGAAGGTCGCAAGGGCTCGCAAAGATCCTGCGACTGGCACTGATACAGTCGAGATTGTGCCTGCCAACCAACCAATCAAAATTCACGACTTGCTTCGCCATACCTCGGGCTTCACATATGGTTTTTTTGGCCAATCACCCGCGCGACAAAAACTAAAAGAGTCCGGACTAGCCAACCTAAATGCTCTGAACATTCCGCTTGATCAGTTTGTTGCCCGACTGGCAGCGCTGCCATTGGCCTACCAGCCAGGGCGGCACTGGGAATATGGCCGCTCCACAGACGTACTTGGCCACCTGGTCGAGGTAATTTCCAAGGAAAGCCTAGATACTTTTCTTACGGCAAGTATTTTTGATCCATTAGGCATGTTCGACACTGGATTCTGGGTGCCAGAGGCAGACTGGCTGCGCATCGCCGAGCCATTGACCACTACCGGTGAACCTCAACTTATTGATGTTAGGAGCCAACCAAAATTGTTGGCCGGCGGGCACGGGCTCGTTTCTACCGCAGGAGATTACCTCCGTTTTTGCCAAATGTTGCTGAATGGTGGCGTACTCGATGGCGCTCGCGTCCTTGGGCCGAAAACCGTAGAATACATGACCACCAATCATCTCCATGACGGCATAAGCCGAGCAGGACCATATTATTTGCCCGGCCCCGGTTATGGGTTCGGCCTTGGGTTCGGAGTACGCAAGACCGATGGGGTCTCGGCGTGGCCCGGATCAGCTGGAGAATTCTTTTGGGGTGGTTATGCCGGAACCTACTTCTGGGTCGACCCAACAGAGGAACTGATTGTTGTGTCAATGACTCAATCTGTTATCCACCGAGTACATTACAGGATGCTGTTACGTAACCTCGTATATCAAGCGATCATTAAATAAATATACTATTCGCTTGCTCGCACTCATTGTCGTGAAACAAACCTATTACGCAGCGACCGCTGTCTCGATCTGCAATCGCTTGTAAACATCTTGCAACGCGACGATCAGTTGATCCATCATCACATCATTATGTAGGGGCGATGGCGTTAGGCGCAACCGTTCAGTACCTCGCGGCACTGTTGGGTAGTTTATGGGTTGCACGTAAACACCATGCAACTCAAGTAACTGGTCACTAGCCTGCTTACACAAAACCGGGTCGCCGATCATCACAGGTACGATATGGCTCGAGTTTTCGATAAACGGAATACCGACCTCACGTAGTCGATGCTTCAGAGTGCTGGCGCGTTCCATTTGTCGCTCCCTCTCCACCTGGCTTTCCTTCAGATAGGATACCGAAGCCAGGGCGCCTGCAGCAACTGCAGGAGGCAAGGAAGTTGTGAAAATAAAACCAGAGGCAAAAGAGCGAACAGTATCGCAAATGTCCGTAGTACTGGCGATATAACCGCCCATCACGCCGAATGCCTTGGCGAGGGTTCCCTCAATGATATCCAATTGATCCATCAGACCCTCGCGTTCAGCAACACCGCCACCCCTCGGACCATACATGCCGACAGCATGAACCTCATCCAAATATGTGAGGGCGCCGTACCGTTTGGAGACCTCGCATAACTCCGCGATGGGCGCGATATCGCCATCCATTGAGTAAACCGATTCAAATGCAACAATCTTTGGAAGATCAGGATCAAGATCCCTGAGATGTAACTCAAGATCGTGGGGATCATTGTGCTTAAAAATTTTCTTAGGTGATTTGCTATGTCGAACCCCAGCAATCATCGACGCATGGTTTAACTCATCAGACAAAAGCACACAGCCTGGTAACATGGCACCCAAAGTGCCCAGAGTCGCCTCGTTTGATATGTATCCTGAGGTAAACAGAAGTGCCGCCGCTTTACCGTGTAGATCAGCGAGCTCGCGCTCCAATAAAACATGATAGTGCGTAGTACCAGCGATATTGCGGGTCCCACCAGAGCCGGCACCAACATCCTGAATAGCCTCAGTCATAGCACTGCAGACCATGGGGTTCTGGCCCATCCCGAGGTAGTCGTTGCTACACCAAACGACCACGTCACGAGCAGTTCCGTTAGAATCGTAAAAGGAAGCATACGGGAAAGTGCCAGCGTGACGCTTTAAATCGGCAAACACCCGATAGCGACCCTCCTTGCGCAGCCCCTTTAAGGCCCTAGAAAAGAAACCGTGATAATCCATATCCAGGATTTACATCAATTTATGTGACCCGACCAAGTTACTTTTTTCATAACCCGTCTGACCTTAATCCACGCATCCCGATTTATAACGCCAATCCGAGACTTTAGAGTCTTCAGACCAAGAATTAACTACATTACCTTGAGTCGTAATGAGTTGGGAAAAATTGCGATCCAACTATCGGTTTGGACCCCGTGTTTGTGGGTAAGGCTGCCAACGCGTCAAGTCGGTTTTTGGGAGCACCCCAGGATTCACTGCGCTGCGGGGCCATCGACCAGTCAGCACTGTCGCAATCTCCCTCCCCATACGACGCAAAGCCTCGGGCCTCATACGATCCGAAGCTGACGCGACGTGCGGAGAACAAAGGACGTTGTCCATACTCAACAACGGATTGTCAGCAGCCACTGGCTCTGTCTCAAAAACGTCGAGTGCCGCCCCTGAAATTTGACCTCCCCTTAATGCTTCGATAAGTGCTAACTCGTCTACCGTTGGACCTCTACCATTATTTATGAAAATGGCTGACTGCTTCATCTCCTCAAAATGACGCGTGGTCAACATATGGCGGGTTTCTGAATTGAGCGGGGCATGCATAGAAACAAAATCCGACCTGCGGAGTAGTGGGAGCAAACTGCTTTCCGGCTCAACATCCACAGAGCTCATCTCAAGCTCAGAGAGGTAAGGATCATAAGCAACAACTCGCAGACCAAACGCGTGACAGCGCCGAGCCACGGCCTTAGCTACATTGCCGAACGATATAAGACCGATTGTTTGGCCCCACAATCGTGGAAACTCTGAGAGCAGAGGTCTTCCATCAGACCAACGTCCATCAATGGTCATCTTGTGCATTTCCGGCAGCCGGCGAAAAGCTGCAAGGAACATTGCCATAGTATGGTCAGCAACCTCTTCTATGAAAATATCTGGCACATTTGTGACCACAATACCGTGGGTAGTAGCAGCATCCACATCAACTGTATCAGCCCCAACCGAACCAAGACCGATAACGCGACAGCGCTCCAGATGAGCGATAATATTTTCAGAAATACGCCGATTATGCCCAATGACTGCGTCTGCATCACGAGCAGCATCAACAAACTCTTCCTCTGTGGCAGCATCAATTTCAATGATTTCTGCACCGATGGGATCAAGCGCGTCCCGCTCCATCTCGTAAGTGTTGCTTCCAAAAAGCGACTTAGTTCCTTCAGGTCGCTGTACCACAACCTTAAATTTGGGATTGGTCATTCAATGATTCCTCACAGCTTACAGTATTTAAACCAAAGCGATTGGTGATCCCCGGGGTGACAATCCCAAGACCCATACCGTTTTATCCGACTTCCCACTCAGAACGGACGTCAACATGGAGACGAACATCGCTGTAGAACCGTGCAGCAAACGTCGTATGGTGGCATTAAGCTCTTCAGACCTTATTCCAAGCGACCATTTTTTGGGTCTGCTGACCAAGACCATCCGCGCCGAGCGTCACCACATCGCCCACCTTGAGAAAACGAGGTGGTTTCATACCCATACCCACGCCTGGTGGCGTGCCGGTAGATATAACATCGCCTGGATTCAACGACATCATCTTACTGGTGTAGCTTATGAGCGTTGCAACATCAAAAATCATCGTCTTTGTGTTACCATCCTGCATCCGCTCTCCGTTCACGTCCAACCACAAACGGCAGCGTTGCGGATTTGGTATCTCATCAGCCGTAACCAACCAAGGGCCAATCGGCCCAAAAGTGTCACAGCTTTTACCCTTCGTCCAAGTGGGCCCGCGCTCGAGCTGAAATTCTCTCTCAGAAACATCGTTGCACACGGTGTAGCCAGCAACATAACTGAGAGCGTCCCTTTTTGAGACACATTGGGCACGAGTGCCAATCACAACACCGAATTCAACTTCCCAATCCGTCTTCTTCGATCCTCTCGGGATAGCAACATTATCGTTTGGCCCGTTTAATGCGCTGTTCGCTTTCAAAAATATTATTGGTTCCGCAGGTATAGGCGACCCAGCCTCTTTGGCATGATCCGCATAATTTAGACCTATACACACAATCTTTCCGATCCCGCTCCAGGGCACACCATACCGCGGACGCCCCTTAACCAGTGGCAAACGCTTTGAGTTTACCCGTCCAAGCTTAGTCAACGCCTTTGGCGAAAGCTGGTCGACCGTAATATCGGAAATCTTTCCGCTTAGATCGCGAAGTTTTCCATCTTCATCTATTAAGCCTGGCTTTTCGCGGCCCAAGCGACCGTAGCGCACTAACTTCATAAGTGACCCTCCCTGGTCAGAAAATTTCGTCAGATACAGATGCCGCCATCCACAATCATTGTCTGCCCCGTTACAAAATCCGCCGCATCGGAGGCCAGGTAAACGACCATTTCGACCACTTCCTGTGCGGTAGCAAGTCGACCCATGGGTTGGCGGGCAATAAACATCTTTCGAGCCTCTACAGGATCCTCATACGCATCAATGCGATCCTGCAAAGAAGGCGTATCCACTGTCCCCGGACACAAAGCATTACACCGAATGCCGTTTGCTACATAGTCGGCCGCTATAGATTTGGTGAGACCGATCACTGCCGCTTTCGATGCCGAGTAAGCCGCCCGGCTTTTGATCCCCTTCACCGATGACGCAACGGATGCCATGTTGATAATCCGCCCGCCTCCGGCGTCGATCATGCCAGGTAAGTAAGCTTGGATCACACGAAACATGGACCGAACATTGAGTTCAAATGAAAAGTCCCAGTCTTCCACCGGACACTCCAACACTGACCCGTTAGCGACGTAGCCTGCACAGTTAAATAGAACGTCAACTGAGCCAGTACGTGCTAATGCTATCCCAATATGTTCGGCCTTAGTAACATCGAACGGGAAGCAAGTGGCTCCATCAAGACCACAAAGCTTGTTTTCGTCAATATCCGTTGCGAACACCCGCGCGCCTTCTCGGAGAAATGCCTCCGCCGCCGCACGACCCATGCCTTGCCCAGCGGCCGTAATTAATGCTGTCTTTCCCTGGAGTCTCATGAGGACTTTGGCAAATAGTCTTCGCGGATCGGGCTAAAGATATCAACCTCAACGACATCGCTACCGACCGCGTAGCCGCCATGATAAACACCAGAAGGAACATGCATGACGGAGCCGGGTCCAAGGTCAAATGTACCGTTATCACATTGCATCCTGAACGTACCTTCAAGAATATAGGCAAACTGCTCATGCGGGTGATTGTGGCGCGGAAACTCCGTGCCCTCCTTTATAAAATACATCACAAGCATGGCCTTCTCGCCAACGATGACCTTACGCCGAACACCGTCCATGACGTCTTCTTCCGGCACACTATCCCAGTCATAAGCTGTGGGATCGAGTGCGCTCACTGTGGACACCGATGCTACCATGGTTTCTCCCTTATCGTTATGAAGCACCATTAATGGCGTCATTGTCCGTGACAATAACGGCGACCCTCATCGCCCGGCAAGCGCTTTTCCCCCGCGATCAACCGATTGCACCGGTGTTCCTTTACAATTAATCTGCGAAACACAGCCAAATTCACAAGAGGTAGACAAGATGTCTTCTGACACGGCCGTAACCATTCGTCTGCACGACGCCGATAATGTCGTCACCGCAAAGGAGACGATCCCAACCAGCACTAACATTGCCAGCGAAGGATTGACCACTGCCATGGAGATTCCAGTCGGTCATAAAGTGGCGACCGAAGCAATTGCGGCCGGCAAACCAATCCGTAAATACGACCAGATCATCGGCTTCGCGACCGAGGCAATCCATCCCGGCACCCACGTTCATACTCATAATGTGGAAATGAAGACGTTCGACCGTGACTACAAATTCAGCGAAGATGCCAAACCGACCCACTATGTGCCAGATGCCCAAAAAGCCACATTCCAAGGTATTAAGCGCCCCGACGGCAGGGTCGCGACCCGTAATTATCTTGGAATATTGACCTCGGTGAACTGCTCCGCAACAGCAGCTCGTTATATCGCGGACGCCTTTTCTGGTGATGCATTAGCGGACTATCCCAATGTCGATGGGGTTGTCGCTTATACCCACGGAACCGGCTGTGGCATGGCTGACTCAGGGCTGGGTTGGGAGTTATTGCAGGCGACTATCGACGGCTATAAACGCCATCCAAATTTTGCCAGCCTGCTGATGGTAGGCCTAGGCTGCGAAGTCAATCAAGTAGCCGGTATGTTGGAACGGCATGGCTGGACCCAAGACGGCACATTCCAGGCGATGACCATTCAAGATACCGGCGGTACCATGGCGACGGTCCGCGAAGGCGTCGCCCGGATAAAAGAAATGCTGCCGGAAGCAAATAAAGCCGTCCGTGAGGCATTGCCCGCGAGTCACCTGAAATTAGGTCTCGAATGTGGAGGCTCCGATGCCTACTCTGGCATTTCGGCAAACCCGTCTTTAGGCGCAGCTACCGACCTATTGGTTCGTCACGGCGGCACCGCAATCTTGGCAGAAACCCCCGAAATATATGGCGCCGAGCACCTCTTGACCCGACGTGCAGAGACCCGTGAGGTTGGCGAAAAGCTAATCGGGTTCATCAAATGGTGGGAGGACTACACCGAAAAAAATGGCGCAGAAATGAACAATAATCCCTCTCCCGGCAATAAAGCTGGAGGGCTAACTACAATCCTCGAGAAATCCCTTGGGGCAGCCGCGAAAGGCGGCACCACCAATCTCGTCGACGTTTACCAATACGCGGAGGAGGTCACGGCAAGAGGATTCACTTTCATGAACACCCCCGGCTATGACGTGACATCCGTTACCGGCATGGTCGCTGGCGGCGCTAATATGGTGTGTTTTACGACAGGACGAGGTTCCGTATTTGGCTGTAAACCCGTGCCTAGCATTAAATTGGCCACCAATCGTGCCATGTACGAGCACATGTCAGAGGACATGGATATCAATTGCGGGCTAGTGATCGATGGCGAAGCAACGGTGCAGGAAATGGGGCAAAAGATATTTGATGTGATCCTGAGGATAGCTTCAGGGGAACAGACAAAAAGCGAAGCTCTTGGCTTCGGTGGGGATGAATTCGTTCCATGGCAAATTGGTGCGGTGATGTAGCCAACAATTGCAAAGCACCGCTATGACTGACATTCAGTTGGGTCGTGATCCAGCACTACCGATCCGCCACCAAGTCGGCAACTTGCAGGACTCGCTAATCCGCGAGATTGCTCACGAAGGCATGAGCGACCCGGATATCATCCCATTATGGTTCGGCGAACCTGACCTATCCACGCCTACCTTCATCATCGAGGCTGCGGACCGCGCACTTCGGGCAGGTCACACCTTCTACACCCCTAATCTCGGCATCCCTGAACTACGTGAAACATTGTCGAGCTATATGTCGGGACTTTACCAACGCAACATCAGTGTCGACCGAGTGGTGGTAACGGCTGCGGCCATGAACGGGATGATGATGACGGCAGAGGCCTTGTTTGACCCCGGCGACAACATGGTCGCAGTAACGCCGGTTTGGCCTAATTTTTTCCGTTGTGTGGAGATCATGGACGGACAGGTTCGTATGGTACCACTAACCACTGACCAGGCGGGTTGGCAACTAGATCTGGACCAACTGTTTGACGCCTGTGACGCGCGAACCCGAGCCATCTATATAAATTCACCCAACAACCCGACGGGTTGGGTGATTGATAGAGAACAGCAGAGCACGGTCCTAGATTTTTGTCGCCAACGAGGGCTGTGGGTGATCTCCGACGAGGTTTATGCGCGGATAATATACGATCAGTCCCTTGCACCATCGTTCTTGGAGGTCGCCGAACCCGAGGATCTAGTGATTGTAATGAACAGCTTTTCGAAATCGTGGGCCATGACTGGCTGGCGGCTAGGTTGGATCACTGGCCCGCCCCGGCTAACTCCTGTGATCGAAAAATTGAATGAATACAATGTGGCCTCACCATCCACAGTGGCGCAACATGCTGGAGTGATAGCTATCCAAGACGGTGAGAATTTTGTGACCTCAATGGTTGAGCGGTACCGTGTAGCGCGAAACGTTATCCATCAACGCCTGGGCTCGATGGCGCGGGTCCGCATGCCTAAACCGGACGCAGCCTTTTACGCGTTTTTCACTGTTGACGGAATGACTGACAGTCGGAGTTTCGCCAGACAGACTATGCACAAAACCAAAGTGGGGCTGGCACCGGGCCTTGCCTTTGGTGCCGGCGGTGAGAATTATTTGCGAATCTGTTACGCCAAATCCCCCGAGATTTTAGGTACCGCGCTTGATCGTTTAGCGCCGGTCCTAGACGCCTGATCCGACTGGGCGAATATGAGTACTGCCGCTCGTGTAGAAACGATCACTGAGTCCAGCTTAGAAGAGGCTGCGGCATTAATCCGCGCTGGGCAGCTGGTAGCGTTTCCTACCGAAACTGTTTATGGCCTCGGTGCAGATGCAACCAACGATCAAGCGGTCGCGCGCATTTTTGAGGCCAAAGCTCGCCCCCAATTCAACCCACTGATTGTGCACGTCAGAGATCTGAAACAAGCGAATTGTCATACGGTGTTCGATGAAACTGCGACCCGGTTGTCAGCAAAATTTTGGCCAGGTGCATTAACGTTTGTGCTACCACGCCGCACTGGATCAAATGTATCCAAATTAGTCTCGGCCGGACTTGACACAGTTGCGGTGCGGTCACCAGCGCATCCTGCTGCATGCCGTTTGCTGGAACTCGCAAAATGCCCTGTTGCAGCACCGAGTGCTAACCGCTCTGGTTATTTAAGTCCTACCACCGCAGATCATGTTGTCGAAGATTTAGGCGAAGCAATAACGTTAGTCCTTGACGGTGGCCCGTGCTCAATAGGAGTTGAGTCGACGATTATTGATTTGTCAACCAAACCTCCATCTCTGCTCCGTCTTGGTGGGATACCGTCAGAAGAAATTGAAGCCGAACTTGGACCGTTGCAGTTGGCAGGATCGGAAACAATACTGGCACCAGGTATGCTGGCAAATCATTACGCGCCAGCAACGCCCATCCGTCTCAACGCACAGCACTGTCAGGCGGACGAAGCCTTGCTCGCCTTTGGCCCAAATCCAGTTGTTGGCGCCAAAGTCACAGAAAACCTAAGCCCAAAGGGCAATCTGGTAGAAGCCGCTGGCAACCTCTTCACAATGCTGCATACACTCGACGTAGAAGGTTGCACAACTATCGCCACAATGTCTGTGCCAGAGTACGGCCTCGGGCTCGCAATCAATGATCGGCTTCGCCGCGCTGCTTCCGGACGGAGGTAACAAGTCGTTTTATGGTGGGAATTTCCGCCTCCGATTACATCTCCTATTAACCCTGATACGGCCTACCAATGTGTCAAACTAATCTGTGTATTTAGGAACAAAGACCAAATAGTGTGCTCGTTTTTTTAAGGCCAGACCAAAATTTTGTGAGATGCTGTAGCTACGTAAAATTAAGCCATTCCCACCACCCCAGACGATGCAGTAACCTTCCCAAGTTCTCGGTACAAATTGTTGGTTAGGCCACCCAAGTGCAGAAACGCGCTAACGTGCCGCCAAGAGCCCAACCGAATTCAATTTGGGAGACAGATAGGATGGTTGCAGATTTGAGTTTTGCCGCCGAAGAGTTGGGCATCAAATATTTTCTCATCAGCTTTACAGACGTTTTCGGTGTGGTCCGATCTAAACTCGTTCCGGCCCACGCTATTGCAGACATGGAGGGGTCCGGGGCCAGTTTTGCTGGCTTCGCTGCACACATGGATATGACCCCTGCGGATCCCGATATGTTTTCCATTCCGGATCCAAACAGCCTGATCCAGCTTCCCTGGAAGCCCGAAGTGGGCTGGCTCGCGAGTGACCCTTACATGAATGGGGAACCCGTAGGTCACGCGCCAAGAGTGGTTTTAAAGCGAGTTTTGGAACGCGCGCGCACTGCCGGATACTTCGTCAAGTCGGGAGTGGAAGCCGAATATTTCGTGATCCTGCCCGATGGGTCGGCAATCGCCGATAGCGCCGATATCCAACCGAAACCTTGTTACGATCAACAAGCCTTGATGCGGCGCTATGACTTGATTTCGGAAATCTGCGACTACATGCGGGAACTCGATTGGGGGCCGTACCAAAATGACCATGAAGATGCTAACGGCCAATTTGAAATGAACTGGGACTATTCGGATGCACTACAGACGGCGGACCGACACACGTTTTTCAAGTACATGGTCAAGTCCATTGCCGAAAACCACGGTCTTAGAGCAACGTTTATGCCCAAACCCTTTCCACACCTGACCGGCAACGGATGTCATGTACATGCATCAGTATGGAATGATGGTGGGGAAAATCTGTTTCCTCACAAAGATGGTGAACTCGGGTTGTCGGACACAGCGTACCATTTTATTGGTGGCGTCCTCGCTAATGCACCCGCGCTATCAGCTTTTACCAATCCTGTGGTGAACAGCTACAAACGCATTAATGCCCCTCCCACTCTATCTGGCGCGACTTGGTCGCCAAATACGATTACGTACGGCGGTAACAATCGAACGCACATGATACGAATTCCCGACGATCAACGTATCGAGATCCGATTGGCTGACGGTGCGACCAATCCCTATTTAGTCCAGGCGGGGTATGCAGCGGCCGGAGTCGACGGAATACAGAATAGAATTGATCCAGGGAAACGACTCGATACCAACATGTACACTAACAAGAGCATGCACGACGTTCCAAAACTTCCTGAAAACCTCCTCGATTCACTTCGTGCACTCGGCACAAATAAAATCCTCAGTGATTGGTTCGGTCCAGACTTTGTGGGCTCCTACATAAAACTAAAAAAAGAAGAATGGAACAGCTACACCCAACATTTTACGGAATGGGAAAGAACTAACGCCCTCGATGTCTGAGCACTTTTAAAACTCGTGAATCCCATAATTGGCTCAGAAAAATGGAGTTGTTACAGGAACAAAATCTGTAAGTGGAACGGTTCGGAAAATTTCGGAATTTCATTTAAAAAGAACAAACGGGGTCGGATATGGTGAGCAGTGACGCGAAGATCTCCTGCAAAGGAGTCTGGAAACTCTTTGGGCAAGATGCTGGGCAATTTTTCAAACGCCACCACAGTGCCCCAAGCCTGGAATCGATGTCGGACAGCGGCTACATCCCTGCTGTGCAAAACGTCACTCTCGATGTTCAACTCGGTAAAATCCTAGTGGTAATGGGGCTTTCAGGCTCGGGCAAGACTACGTTGCTGCGCTGCCTTTCACGGCTCAGAGAACCGACTGGGATCGGGAAACCTATTTGGATTACTTGCCGTAATATCGGTACGGCTTTGGAATAGTCTTGATACTGGCCTACGGGTCCAGTGGGAACGCAGCAAGAAGAAGGAGCCCTGTTTTCATGTGCGGCATTGCTGGAATAATACACCGCGGCAAGAGCTCGAATGTTGGCTCAGAGATGACCGCAATGCTTCAGGCCCTTAAGCACCGAGGGCCTGATTCCACCGGTTTTGCTATCTATGGAGAGACGAAACCAGGCGATTTCTTGATGCGTATCAAGGTCGCGGAGAAAGAGGACATGGATAAAGGCCATGGCATCCTGGATCGAATCAAGGAGCGTATCTCTGAGGTTGACAAGCGCCTACGCGCGCATGATGCGACGATCAAGGAGAGCGAGAATGCCACCGCCTACGCGTTGCGGTATGTCATCAGCCATGACGGAAATATAAAGGAAATGGCACAACACCTCGAAGAAATCGACGGGGTTGAAATATTATCGCTAGGGAACCGGCTAGAGCTGATCAAAGATCTTGGGGATGCCGCTGCGGTTTCCGAAGCCTATGGCCTTGGTTCCTACGAGGGGACGCATGCTATTGGTCACGCTCGTATGGCCACGGAGTCAGACGTCGACATCCGTTCTGCGCATCCCTATTGGGCTTTTCCTTACAACGATGTGTCGGTGGTCCACAATGGTCAGATTACCAACTACTGGAGCATGAGGCGCGAGATGGAGCGACGCGGCCATCGTTTCACGTCGGATTGTGATTCGGAACTGCTTGCTGTGTTCACTGCTCACAATTTGGCGCATGGAGTTAGCTTGGAGGAGAGCCTGCGTCGTTCGGTCCAGGAAATTGATGGAGTTTTCACGTATTTGGTGGCAACCGAAAACCAGCTCGGCATGGCGAAGGACGCAATGGCCGCCAAGCCGCTCGTTCTCTACGAAAGTGATGAGCTGATTGCCATGGCCTCTGAGGAGGTTGCTATCCGTGCGATTCTCCCTCAAGAGATTGACACCCATGATCCGTATGACGAGGAGGTCCGCGTATGGCAGGCGTAAGCGATTCACAGCTCAAGAAGATGACGCAGGAGGAGCGTGTCAAGGCTCTGGGTATGGCGACAGAGCAGCTCTCTGGTCGTTCACTTTTCATCGAGTTCAACGCCGATGAGGAAGATCGCTTCACCTATCCCTGGGCGCCCGAGGTCGATTTTAATAAGAGGATCGAAATTAACGCTGACAACATGGCGTCGACGGCACTTAACGAAAAAATGCGGGAACTTATGACAGAGGGTTATGGATCTATTGTCATCAAGAATCCACGCGGCAAACATTCTCTGGGCGTGGGGATTCTCAACAGACTAAACCTAATTTTCGAGGGTTCACTTGGCTACTTCGCTGTGGGCCTTATTGATGGGCCAAATGTGCGGATCAAGGGTCGTGTTGGCTGGTCCTGTGCCGAAAACATGATGTCGGGTACGGTGGTGATTGAAAAAAATGCTGGTTCCACTTTTGGTGCGGCACTACGCGGCGGCGACTTGGTGTGCGGTGGGTCCGTGGGATCGCGAACCGGCATCGACATGAAGGGCGGAACAATCATTGTCGGTGGTGATGCCGGGGCGCTAACGGGCTTCATGATGCAGCGTGGACGAGTGATTATTTGTGGCAACGCGGGCAAGAACCTCGGGGACTCGATGTATGATGGCACGATTTATGTGGGCGGCGAGATTCGCTCGCTCGGTGTCGATGCGGTGCCGGGAGAATTCACCGATCTTGAACATTCCTGGCTTTCTCGGAAGCTCCGGCAATTTGAACTCCTGCCGGAGAAGGGAGTAGATCATTTTACCAAGATTATCGCCGGCAAACAGTTGTGGAACTATGACAATCTCGAGCCGACCGAAAAGAAGCTCATTTTATAAGACAAAGGAAGGGTGAGAAAGATGAATACATCACGGAAGAATGCGCTTAACCGTGACGTCCACCGGTTGGGGAATTCATCCATTTTTCCGCCGCATGTAATTGACGATATCCACATTAAGTCGGAACTTGGCCGCTACCGGATGCGCGGCTTCTCAGTCTTCAAAAAGATCCCTCACTGGGATGACCTGACGTTCCTGCCTGGCACGCTGACACGCTTTGTGATTGAAGGCTACCGAGAGAAATGCGTTACAAAAACGATCATTGGTCCTCGTGCAAAACGTCCGCTGGAGCTTGAAATTCCTGTCTATGTGACGGGCATGAGTTTTGGCGCACTTTCCTATGAGGCAAAAACTGCGCTGGCCCGTGGTGCTACCATGGCGGGCACAGCCACCTGTTCCGGCGAAGGGGGTATGATTCCCGATGAGCGGCGCTACTCGTCCAAGTGGTTCTATCAGTGCATACAGTCTCGTTATGGTTTCAACCCGCACCATCTGGTTTTGGCCGATGGCTGCGAATTTTTTATCGGTCAGGGTTCTAAGGTTGGTCTTGGCGGTCACCTGATGGGTCAGAAAGTGACTGACCAGATTGCTGAGATGCGTTCGTTACCCGCGGGTATTGACCAGCGTTCACCCGCTCGCCATCCGGACTGGCTAGGACCAGACGATCTCGCACTGAAGATCCAGGAAATTAGAGAAGTGACTGACTGGCAAATCCCAATCCAGCTGAAACTCGGCGCTGCGAGGGTCTATGACGACGTTCGCATGGCGGTGAAGTGTGATCCAGACTCGATCTATATGGACGGGATGGAAGGCGGCACTGGCGCTGGGCCGCATCTTGCGACCGAAGATACGGGCATTCCCGGCATCGCCGCAATTCGCCAGGCTCGTAGGGCGATTGACGATCTTGGAAAAAGGGGCGAAATCACTCTCGTCTACGCCGGGGGAATACGCAACGGAGCAGATGTGGCAAAAGCCATCGCGCTTGGCGCTGATGCGATCGCGGTGGGGCACTCGGCTTTAATGGCCCTAAATTGTAACAAAGATATCCCGGAAGCCAATTACCAAGAGGAAATGGGTGTCGACCCTGGTTATTGCTATCATTGCCATACCGGTCGCTGTCCAGTGGGCGTGGCAACGCAGGATCCGACGTTGCGGGCACGACTCGATCCGGATGAAGCCGCTGAGCGGGTCTACAATTTTTTGCATACGCTCACTATCGAAGCGCAGCTCTTCGCCCGCGCCTGCGGCAAGACTAATTTGCACAATTTGGAGCCTGAAGACCTGGCTGCACTGACGATGGAAGCCTCCGCCATGGCGGGCGTTCCCCTTGCCGGAACGGACTATACGGTTGGTGTGGAAGACTACCATCATCTCTAAAGGAGGAACCTATGGCAGGAACAAGATACAAAGGTTCCGAGCTTAAGGATGTTGATCAGTTTTTAGAGGATTCTGCGGGCCTTGAGAGCGATCGCGAGCACGAAATTGGTCAGCATATAGGTTATCGCTACGATGTTAACTTATTGCCTGACTATGACCGGCTCACCCCTTTTCTGAATGAGTACATGGAGGTGATGGGTTGGGATGACCTCAATTGGTTGGAGGATGTCCATATGGGTTACGAGGATGGCCACGCCGCTGTCTTTGACCGCAATATTAATGGCTGGGTGCGAGTCCCCGACACGATTGAGCTTCCAGAGAATGAGCAAGACCGGCACATGATTGCACGGGAGCTGCTGATCAAATTTCAGATGTCCGACCGAAACCCGTTGACAGTCCTACGCAAAGCCTACGGAAAGTTCTGAACTATGGCGCGACCGATGAATATTGCGTGCTTGCAAACACGGCCTAGACCGGATTTCGAATCTGCCCTGGAAGAAGCACTCACGCTCTCAGAGAAGGCAGTCGGTCAGGGTGCAGAACTTGTTGCGTTGCCGGAATATTGCGGCGGGCTTAAGACGGAAGGTGCAATGTTTGCACCTCCGGCCGCACCGGAAGAGGAGCACCCAGTGCTGAAAGGTCTCACGGAATTCGCGAAGGCGCAAAAAGTTTGGGTGATCATTGGGTCAGTTGCGGTCCCGGGATTGGGTGGAAAGATCCGGAATCGAGGCTTCGTTGTAGATAGCAAAGGGTGTATTCAAGGCCGGTACGACAAAATCCACCTTTTCGACATAGAATTGTCCGAAGCTGAGATCTATCGAGAGAGTGCGCTTGTGTCGGGAGGCGAAAAAGCGTCCGTGTTAGACGCGCCATTTGCACGCATTGGGCATACGATCTGTTACGATCTTCGTTTCCCTGGCCTTTATCGCAATCTTGCACAGGCCGGAGCGGAAATTCTTGTGGTGCCGGCGGCTTTTACGAAACAGACAGGACAGGCGCATTGGCACGTTCTCAACCGAGCTCGGGCTATTGAAAATGGCGCCTTTGTGGTAGCACCGTGCGCCATTGGTTTGGTTGAGGGCGGAGGGGAAAGTTACGGACATTCTCTCGTAGTTAATCCTTGGGGCGAGGTTTTAGCAGACGGTGGGGAACTGCCCGGCGTTGTCCAGACAACGATCGACCTCGATCAAGTCGCCATTGCGCGACGTAAGATACCCAGCCTAACCCATGACCGGCCTTATGATTTGGTTCATGAACCAAAACCTCATTCGGCATGAGCGTAGTACTGCGAAGTCTAGACAGCGGGGTAAAGGCTGATTCTCTGAGGAGTGCTTTCTTGTTCTGGCAATGCAGGGTCCGGCAGATCGCCATGCGCGAGAATAAGGGGCGTCCAGACAGCGCAATCATTGCCGCATTGACACTCTCAGGTGAGACCCAACCGATGGGCCATGTGATCACTGTGTTGTCAAAAGCACCTGCATATTCAAAGACGCCGGAAATGAAGCACATTGTTGCGAGTACGCGTGACCCGGCGCAACGTCGCGAGAAAGCTCTCGAGCTTTTCTCTGAAACCTACTACCAAATCGCACGGGAATTTTCGGATATACTCACTGCCACCTTCCCACCAAGCTCTCCGGGAAGTGCAGCAATTTGTGTAGCCGAAAACTGCACGTTAACCTTCGAGAGTTATGGTCAGCGGTTCGATCTTTATTGCAAAGTTTCAGCGTTGTCCGAGGAGGATCCGCTATTTCAGACCAGCTGGTTTCACAACCTTCTTTTTAACCCGAATCTGCACCCTAAGGCAGTGATTCTCTGTTTCGAGCCCGACTGGGACTGTAGCAGTGCGGAATCGGCCATCTGAGATATTGGGAAGTGCGGCCCTGTTAGATTGAGCGGTAATCTTTGGTCTTGATTCCTCGGCGCGAGGGAACTTGTCGGTGGTCCTTATGTGACGATTGATAAAGTGCGAGTCGTAAATTTTCAGAATTGAAGCCTGACGGAACGGAATACAAGTGCGCAAATTGTCTCATGACTTCGTCCTTTCTAGCGAGACAAAATTGGATCACTCTGCGAAGAGAGGCGTAGCCGATAGGCCGCAAAGGCGACTGGGATCGATCAATATAGCGCAAATTCTTCGACGAGAGATTGATAGAGAAGTGCTAGAGCCCCGTAGTCGTGTGCCACCCGGACGGGTGCTCGCAAAAAACTACGGCGTGGCGCGGGGCACAATACGCGAAGCGCTTAACCAGCTTGCCAACGAAGACCTAGTGGAAATCCGACCGGGAAGCGGCACCTATGTCACTTCCGAAAAAGCAGAAAAATTAAGCCCTATAATCGAAGAAGCAAGTCCACTGGAGCTGATCGATGCCCGTTTTGCACTGGAGCCACACATGTGCCGCCTCGCCGTATTACACGCCCGGCAACAGGACTTAAACCTGGGAGACAAACTCCTGGCGACGATGGAGGCACATCTATCCGATCCAATCGCCTTTTCCATTGCCGATACCGCGTTTCACACTCTACTTGCCAAGACGACACAAAACCGACTCTTGATATGGGTGATTTCCTAGATCAATTCAGTCCGCAATCAAGACCAATGGTCACGCATGCGCCGCATCACTCTCAACAGGACTACAATTGCACGCTACACCAAGCAGCACAGGCAGATCTTGGAGGCAATCCGCTCACGTGCGCCGGAACAAGCCGCTACCCTGATGAAGGAACATTTGGAAACCGCTCGCTTGTCTCTGACACGTGCGGCGTCGACCTAAATTTTCGCTGAGGTGTGGAACCAGTTGATATAAAACCGTTCAGCCATCTGTTTGAAGCAACCCGCCTGAGCATCGCAGGCCGCTTTTAGCATTGGTGCGCCGTTTACCCCCAATACCGAAGCAAGTGCCTCTGAGTACGACGGCACCGCAAGCCAGTTGTCGACAGTATCGTGCTCTACCTCCAAATGGAACTGCATGGAGTAGGCCCGTGGCCCCCAGCTCATAGCCTGGATAGCACAATCGGATGACGTTGCAAGACATTGTGCACCAGCCGGCATCCGCTTGACCTCTGCGGTGTGCCACTGAAGGCAATTAAAGGTTTCGGGCAGACCATCAAATAAGATCCCCGTGGACCCCTCTTCAGTCAATTTGACCTTCAGAACGCCGATTTCCGCATATTCGGATTTACCGCACTGTCCGCCCAGAGCTTCGGCCAGCAGCTGGTGACCAAGACACAAACCCAAAAAAGGCATACCCCGCCTCTCGACAGCTTCTTGGATCAGTTTTTTTTCGTCCCGCAACCATGGATACGTGTTCTCCTCCCATACATCCATAGGTCCGCCCATGACCCAAAGCGCATCAAACCCATCGAGTGACGGGGGGGTGTCCCCGTCATTGAGGTGAATGGGGAGCCATTCATGTCCGTCCTCATTCAGAAACGTGCGAAATGCACCCGGGTGCTCAACACGTTCGTGTTGAAGAACAAGGATTTTCATTTTCCTGCCCTCACATCTATCAGCTAGAAGTGTTGAGAAGGTATGACCGTCGGAACCGCAGAGAGGAGGGCGCTATCTGATACTTATTGCGAAAAGACCTAGAGAAATGGGCCGCGGTTGAAAATCCCGTTGCCAGCAAGATCTCCATGATTGTTAGTGTAGACTGCATCAAAAGCTTGTGAGCCATATCAAGTCTCATATGACGATAGAAAGCCATAGTGCTCTGCCTCAGATTGTTCCGAAATAGGCGGTTGAGCTGTCGCGAGCTACGGCCTGTGAGCACAGCGAGTTGGCCCAGACCGAGCGGATCAGCCATATGGTTCTCCATCATTTCGATGGCTAGGATTACTGCTGGATGGGTTATTCCATATCGTTCCACCAAGCCGGCTCGTTGCGGACCGCCCGATGGCCGGACTTCCGTATGCATGAACCAGTCACTTACCTGCCGTGCAAAGGCAGGGCCGTGATGTTCGGTCAGGATCGCGTGCATCATGTCCAGCGGGGCGGTTCCACCAGCACAGGTAATTCTGTCTCGGTCTATCACATAAAGGCTTCGTTCGATGATCATTGCAGGCGACACCTCGGCCAGCGCTGCAATATGTTCCCAATGTACCGTCATTCGTCGGCCCACCATTAGTCCCGCAGAGGCGAGAATCACCGGTCCTCCCGACACACCACCTAGACGAATATTTCGTTGCGAGAGTTGTCTGAGCCAATGAAACACATTCGTATCTCGAAATCTTGCAGGATCGCCGCCTGCCACGACCAGTACAAGGTCGAAATCAAAATCCTCCCCCAGATGACCTGTTGCTTCAATAATCGCCCCACTCGAGCTAACTGCCCGCGCCCCAGTGCCAGGAATGTGCCGGATATTGTAGAGCGTCCTACCCGCGAGAAGATTTGCAGCTCTAAGCACCTCGACCGCCGCGGAATAGGACATGAGCGCAAAGCCGTCGATTAGAAGGAATCCAACACGGAAGGCTTGTTGTTCCGGAAACGTAAGTTTGTCCATATTGGACAATATTTCGACTGTTTAAGGAAAGTCCAGCTGAAATGACTTTGATAACATATGCGTTAAACTTCACAGTCTTGAGAGATGCGCAATTCTGGATTTAAAATCTTAACAGAGGCGCTGACCGGCAATAAAGGCTGGAAAGCGAATTGGCGTCAACCGACGCCCAAGAGCGCCTACGACGTGATTATAGTCGGTGCAGGTGGGCACGGTCTTGCCACCGCCTATTATCTTGCAAAAGAATTCGACATCACCAATGTGGCAGTCCTGGAAAAAGGCTGGATTGGTTCGGGGAACGTGGGAAGAAACACCACGATTATTCGCTCGAACTACATGCTACCGGGAAACGAGCCTTTTTACGAATGGTCCATGAAACTGTGGGAAGGGCTAGAACAAGATCTCAACTACAATGTGATGGTTTCGCAACGCGGCATTCTTAACCTGTTCCACAATGACCCCCAGCGCGATACCTTTATTCGGCGCGGCAACGCGATGCGACTTGCAGGTGCAGATGCAGTCCTCCTCGACCGAGAGGACGTTCAAAAAATGTGCCCGTTCTTTGATTTTAACAGCAGCCGCTTCCCGATCAAAGGCGGACTGCTACAACCACGTGGTGGGACCGTGCGCCACGATGCAGTGGCGTGGGGTTATGCGAGAAAAGGCGACGAACTCGGCGTCGACATCCTCCAGAACTGTGAAGTCCAGAGCTTTATGATCGAAGGCGGGGTTTGCAAGGGAGTGGAAACCACCAAAGGATCGATCAAGGCCAAGAAAGTTGCCGTATGTGTTGCTGGTTCATCCGGCCGAGTAATGGCGATGGCGGGAATCCGTGTCCCCATTGAAAGTCACGTGATGCAAGCGTTCGTCTCAGAAGCGCTAAAACCCGTTATTCCAGGTGTCGTTACATTTGGCGCCGGCCACTTCTACGTGTCCCAATCCGACAAGGGTGGTCTCGTTTTCGGTGGAGATATCGATGGTTACAACAGCTATGCACAGCGCGGCAATCTGCCGGTGGTCGAGGATGTTTGTGAGGGAGGCATGGCAATTATGCCCATGATCGGGCGGGCGCGGATATTACGCATGTGGGGTGGTACCGTTGACATGTCCATGGACGGTTCCCCCTTCATCGACAAGACGCACATCGAGGGACTCTATTTCAACGGTGGTTGGTGTTACGGCGGGTTCAAGGCTACGCCGGCAAGTGGTTGGTGTTATGCACATCTCCTCGCAAACGAAAAACCGCACGAAGTCGCATCAGAGTTTCGACTCGACCGATTTAGCCGTGGCCACATAATCGACGAGAAAGGAATGGGTGCGCAGCCAAACTTGCATTGAGGGAAACAAGAACGTGATAATCGACCATCCACTTCTCGGACCTCGTGACGTTTCCGAATTTGTCTACCTCGGAGATGCATCGCTTATTAACCGCCCGGACTCGCAAAACGAGAACGCCGCCAAACATTTTTACGAATATCTCTATCTGCGAGAGAATCCAGCCGGTGAACACCGAGAACTTTGGTATCACGAACATGGTGATCGATCCTGGCTAGTTGTCACGCGCGATACATTGACTCACAAAATCACGAGGGTCGAACTCGCCCGAGACACAGCATTAGCCGCAGGACGGAATAAATGAGTCAGATAAACCGGATCAGTGGAGGTTTGATTGACCGCGATAAAACGCTCAATTTTAAATTCGATGGCCGGGTCTTCGAGGGCCATCCCGGAGACACACTCGCTTCAGCACTACTCGCCAATGGCCAGCGACTGGTTGGTCGGTCCTTCAAATACCACAGACCGCGCGGTATCGTCACAGCCGGCTCGGAAGAACCAAACGCGCTCGTGCAGCTTCGCCGGGGTGCTCATCAGGAACCAAATACGCGTGCCACCGAGACGGAGCTCTTCGAGGGTTTGGAAGCCACCAGCCAAAACCACCGCGGATCACTGAAATACGACCTAATGGCAGTAAATGACCTTCTCTCGCCATTTCTTACAGCTGGCTTTTACTACAAGACATTTATGTGGCCTAAAGGGTTCTGGGAGAAAGTCTACGAACCTGCTATCCGCGCCTCTGCAGGCCTGGGACGTCTTTCCGGAGAGCCGGATCCAGACACGTACGATAAGGGTTTCCTGCACTGTGACATCCTGATTATTGGCGGCGGAGCTGCCGGTCTTTCGGCTGCCCTGACGGCGGGTCGCTCAGGTGCCCGTGTCATCCTTGCAGAAGAAAATTTCCGCATGGGTGGTCGGTTAATCGCAGAAACCCTCGAACTGGGTGGCATGAGTGGAACGGAATGGGTTACCGAGACTCTGGCCGAACTCACCGCCATGACCAATCTCCGCTTTATGCCGCGCACAACTGTTTACGGTGCCTTTGATCACGGAATATACGGAACACTGGAGCGGATGACCGACCATTTATCCTCGAACGAGCAGAAGCCCCGGCAAGTACTCTGGAGAATTTACTCCAAACGAGCAATCCTCTGTGCCGGAGCAACAGAACGCTTGATCGCATTCGGAAACAATGATCGTCCTGGAGTAATGCTGGCTGGTGCCACACGTGCATATGTAAATCGATGGGCTGTAACTCCCGGCCAACGGATCGCCATCTTTACCAACAACAATGATGGGTGGCGTACCGCAACCGACCTAACTGAAAAGGGCGTGGAGGTTACTGCGGTGGTTGATACCCGTGACGGACCTGCCCGTGTGACTCCGTCAGGAGCTAGCGTAGTTATGGGCGGACGGATCATCGACACTAAGGGCAGGCACGGTATCCGCTCTTTAACCCTGTCAAACGGGCAAACTATTCCTGCTGATTGTCTTGCGGTGTCCGGCGGGTGGAATCCGAATGTGCACTTGACCTGCCATCAAGGCGGCCGTCCAGTCTGGCGGGATGACATCGCGGCATTTACCCCCGGGGATAATCTTCCGGTTGGCATGACGGTCGCTGGGGCTGCTAACGGTTCGCTGGGGCTGGCGGGAGCACTGGCTGAGGGAGGGAAGGCAGGCAATGTGGCCACCCAAGATATAGGATATTCCAGGTCAAATTATACCGCTCCGAAGACCGAAGAAGAGGCTGTTGGAATTTCGGCTTTCTGGTATGTAAAAGAAAGTCGGCAGCGCTCTTGGCTCGATTTACAAAACGACGTAACTATCAAAGATGTGCAACTGGCTTGCCAAGAAGGGTTTAGCGCAGTCGAGCACATGAAACGCTATACCACGCTCGGCATGGCCACCGATCAAGGAAAAATGGCTAATGTCCCTGCCCTTGCTGTGCTGGCCGAATGCACCAATAAATCGATTCCCGATACTGGCACGACCGTGTTCCGGCCACCGTACAGCCCGGTGTCCATCGGTGCTTTTGCGGGACGGTCACGGGGAAACGATTTTCGCCCCTATCGCCTTACCCCGAGCCACGACTGGGCGGTAGAGCAGAGTGCTGTCTTCGTAGAAACCGGCATGTGGTTGCGCGCGCGATGGTTTCCCCAGCCGGGCGAAACGCATTGGCGCCAGCACGTAGACCGAGAAGTGTTGCAGACGCGCAAATCTGTCGGAGTCTGCGATGTGACCACTCTTGGCAAGATAGACATTCAGGGTCGTGACGCACCCGCTTTTCTCAACTCGGTCTATGCTAACGCGTTTGGCAAACTGGCCGTGGGAAAAGTACGCTACGGCCTCATGCTACGCGAGGATGGAATTGCTATGGACGATGGCACCACTGCGCGCCTTTCAGAAAAACGCTTCGTGATGACCACCACAACCGCCAATGCGGTCAGTGTTTTCCGGCACCTAGAATTTTGTCGACAGTGCCTCTGGCCCGGGATGGATGTGCACGTCATTTCGGCGACTGAGCAATTTGCTCAATACTCCGTTGCTGGCCCGAATTCCCGGAGACTTTTAGGAAGGCTGGTCGATCCGGAATTTGATATTTCTAACGAAGCCTTTCCCTTCATGGCATGCGCTGAGATCACAGTCTGTGGCGGAACGCCGGCAAGACTTTTCCGCATCTCCTTCTCGGGAGAACTGGCATATGAAATTGCTGTGCCGACGCGCTATGGCGACGCTCTGATACGCGTACTGATAGCAGCAGGAGAGCCATTCGACGTCGTTCCCTATGGCACGGAAGCGCTCAGTGTAATGCGGATAGAAAAAGGTCACCCAGCAGGCGGCGAATTAAACGGCCAAACTACAGCGCACGACCTAGGGATGGGCCGTTTATTATCGAAGTCTACGGACTACATCGGAAATACACTTCGCCAACGTCCTGGACTCAACTTCGAGGACCGCCCGACGCTCATGGGATTTCGGCCAGTTGACCGATCGACAAACCTCACGGCTGGAGCACATATTATCGCTAAGGGAAAGGAAGCGACGATGGAGAACGACGAAGGTTGGATAAGCTCCGTCGCCTCATCACCCACCCTTAAATATTCAATCGGGTTGGGTTTCATCAAACGCGGATCAAGACGTCTCGGTGATGTAATCCGAGTGGTCAATCCCTTGAAAGGGGAAGACGTAGAAGCCGAAATAGTGTCACCCCATTTTTTCGACCCTGACGGAGAGCGCCTCCGTGTCTGATTTCATGCTCAAGGTCCGGTCACCGCTGGACGGAATTGAGCTTACATATGGTGACGTGGCTATTAGAGAGATCACAGACCGTGATATCGTCTCAATTGCAATCCCGCTAGGAGGCACGGAAACCCTCTCTAAAGCGGTGATATCGGCCTATCAGACTGAACTCCCGGCCGTCGGACGATGTGCAAAATCACATGTAGATAATGCTCACTTTTTGGGCATGGCTCCAGACCAATACTTCATAGTGTTCGACCGCTCAGGATCGGAATCCACGGACAAGATTACAAGCAAATTGGGAAAAACGGGTTACTTTACCGACCAGTCGGACAGCTGGGTGATGATGAGAATTGGGGGTCCAAAAAGCCGAACCGCACTCGAACGCATTTGTCCGATCGACCTGCATCCGACGGTCTTTCCTGAAGAAAGTGTGACGCGAACGCTTATGGAACATCTGAGCACAATCATACTTTCAGAAGGAAATGACCATTATCTTCTGCTATCAGCACGTTCTTCGGCGGGGTCGTTCCTTCAAGTACTCCAAAAGTCCGTCGAAAACGTTCTATGAATTATGCCAGTTGACCAATTTTTGAGAATCCAGGAAGACACAAGAAAAAAGACTGGGCAGCACCTGAGGGATAAAATGATGTCTGTGGTTTGTCGAAAACAGGGGTGACATCATGTCATTGATAGGAGACTGGTCGTATCCAACCACAGTTCGTTTCGGCGCCGGAAGAATCCAAGAATTGGGAGATGCCTGCACTTCCGTTGGAATCAATAAACCACTTCTTGTTACCGATAAAATACTCGCGAATCTGCCTATCACCGAGAAGGTCCTTGGTCTCCTCGAGAAGGCCGGCTTAGGGAGATCACTATTTGCAGAGGTAAACCCAAATCCCACCGACACCAACCTTGAAGCAGGTATCTACACATTCAAGAAAAGTGGACATGATGGGATTGTAGCGTTGGGTGGTGGATCTGCTCTTGATTTGGGAAAGCTGATTGCCTTTATGGCTAACCAAACAAGCCCTGTCTGGGATTTTGAAGATGTCGGCGACAACTGGACCCGAGCTAACGCAGCCCTTATTCCGCCGATAGTCGCTGTTCCCACTACCGCCGGCACCGGTTCCGAAGTCGGACGCGCCGCCGTAATTATCAACTCCAAAGACCAAGTAAAAAAAATTATTTTCCACCCGAAAGTTTTACCAAGCATCGTGATTTGTGACCCGGAACTGACTGTTGGAATGCCTCCAGACATCACTGTAGGTACAGGCATGGATGCCTTTACCCATTGCCTGGAGGCTTTTTCGTCTCCGTTCTATCATCCGATGTCCCAAGGCATCGCCCTGGAAGGGATGCGGTTAGTGACACAACACCTTCCACGTGTGGTCCAGGATGCCAACAATATTGAATCCCGCGCGCATATGATGTCAGCAGCTGCGATGGGTGCCGTGGCGTTTCAGAAAGGTCTCGGTGCCGTTCATGCCATTTCGCATCCGGTCGGTGTCCTCTACAACACACATCATGGCATGACCAATGCGGTGGTAATTCCACCTGTGCTAGAGCTCAACAAGCGTGCCATTGAAGGCAGTATATCAAAAGCAGCTGCTTACCTGGGGATCAAAGGGGGATTCGATGGATTCTACAATTTTGTCGTGGAGTTCCGACGGACTCTAGGGGTACCCGATAAGCTTCGTGAACTCGGTGTCGGGCGCGATCACGTTGAGCAGATGACAGAGATGGCTTTGGCGGACCCTAGTGGTCACGGCAATCCGATCCCGTTGAACCGCGATAATGTGATGGGCCTCTTTGAAGCATGTATCTAAATACAAGCACCCATTAGGCAGCCACCGCAGATTCTTACGAGAGTTAGATTCCCAATATTACCGTTTTTGTTCTTTGCCCAGAAATTTACGATTCTGCGAGCTGATCAAGCCTGCGATCAACCGTGCCATAACGTGATAAAAAAACATAAAAATATGAGTTTATAAATTGATGTCTGCACCACACAATTACAAACGCGGCTCATGTTGCCATTATCGGGGGAAAGATCAGGAGAACGCAGCCGACTTCAGGAGAACAGCACTTGGGTTGTTTGGACTTACTTTACGGTAGAAAAATGATTCCGAGATGAATGTAGGTACACCAAACAATGTGCATTTATTAATATTTCCCTACTCGAGCAATAAGATACCCTCTAGGCGGATGTTTTATCGTCCCATCTTTGGCTTTTATAAGAGCCCCCATGATCATTCTTTATAGAATGTTTCAGCGCCGTGCATAGGATTGTATGGTCAAATTCCCAATCATCATATCCTTGCTGGATGATTTCAAAATATTTGTCTGCTGGTTTCCCAAAATCATAGTTGTCGCTCATAACATAAATCATGATCCGGGTGGGGCCACGGTCTAACTGCACATCCAAATATTCCTTAAGGTAAAGGCAAGGGTAACTCTCGTAACGGTCCAAGGCTCTCTCGCAAGCTTTCGTGATCGCATAAACACCGACGGGGGTTGTATTACCCGGGTCAGTTATTATGTCAGCCACGCCTTTGAACACCAGCATACGATCGACGAGATATATCGGCCCCACTGGCCGCGCTTCGGGACAACGAATACGCATTTGTTCCTGATTAAGGTTCGCGCCATAAGCTCCATAGTAAATGGTCTTCATCAATCTTACTGCCTTTGTTCAAACTTAGAATCGTAACGGAACCCTTTTGGTATTTGGTGCCACCCAAGCGACACAAGATACAAGATAAGTGTAAGTGCAGCACGAGTGGCATGCTAACGAATGACCAGCGTCCAAGCTGAGGAACGAGCTATTCGCCACACAAAGCGCGGCACCTCTGATCTGCCATACATAGGTTGGCTTCGCCTGGGGACGCAAAAAGTAACTCTCCCTCTATTGCTTTGACCCAGTAGAAAAAGACTGTTCATCGACAAATGGTTCCGTTACCAGAACACTACTCCCGCAAAAAGTATGGACAAACGTGTGGTATCTTATTCGGTGAAATCCTGCCTCACTTCGACACAAGTGGTCCCTGTCTTTTTCATGGGGTCCTAACGGATTGTTAATGAGGCACGCATAACCCTGCTCTGGGACGAAGAGTCGTTAACGGGCCCAGATAATGCATTGGCCCCTGACAGCCATGCAGCAACAATCGGACTGGAACAAGATCATCTCGCTTTGGCTTTCACAATGCCGTGTTGAGTGACGGGTCATTCGATAAAATATTGGACACAACCACGTGACCGACGCATGGTGAATGGAGAAAAGCAGCGAACAAAGGTAAGCTTATTGGCCCTATTCTCACCTCTCCCACAGAAAGTGTACCTTGGACGAGGTTTAAGAGAAAAAAAACAAACACCCGAGAATCCGGATTCATCATATTTATCCGTTAGTTACGTGAAATTTCTTATGAATCCTCGTGTGCTAATATAGACGGAGGACAACATGGCGGACCACTACCGCGCACCTCTCGATGACATGCGGTTCGTACTCAACGAGTTGGTCGATCTCGATCGACTGGCAGAGGTAGGGGCCTTCGAAACGGCGACGCCAGACTTGGTCGATCAGGTTCTTGAGGAAGCGGCCAAGTTTGCCGAAAAGGTTGTCGCTCCACTGAATCAAGCCGGTGACCAGCAGGGTGTGCGTCTGGAAAATGGCGTCGTCCGCATGCCGGACGGTTTTGTCGACTGTTATCGACAATATGTCGATGCAGGCTGGCCTGCTGTATGCGGTGATACCAATTATGGCGGCCAGGGCCTACCTTGGACACTGAACATCGCGCTTAGCGAAATATGGCAGGCAGCAAACATGTCACTCGCCAACGCCTGGATGCTCACCCAAGGTGCGGTCGATGCCATTCAGGAACACGGAACCTCAGAACAAAAAGCTACCTATTTGCCGAAGTTGATCAGCGGTGAGTGGTCTGGAACCATGAATTTGACAGAGCCCAATGCAGGCTCCGACGTGGGCGCACTCCGAACGAAAGCCGTTGCAGAGAATGGAGCTTGGAAAATCACGGGCACCAAGATTTTCATTACCCACGGCGACCAGGACATGAGTGAAAATGTGGTCCACCTGGTCCTCGCGCGTACACCCAACGCGCCTGAAGGAACTCGGGGCATTTCACTGTTTGTGGTGCCCAAATTAATGGTTGAGCCCGACGGCAGTCTGGGCACAAGAAACGACCTCCGGGTGGTATCTCTGGAACATAAGCTCGGACATATGGCAAGCCCGACCGCGGTTATGTCGTACGGGGATAATGAGGGCGCCATCGGTTATTTACTTGGCGAGGAAAATCAGGGCATGGCGTGCATGTTCACGATGATGAACAACGCGCGCCTAAATGTCGCAGTGCAGGGGCTTGCAATCGCAGAACGCGCCTATCAACGTGCGCTTCAATGGGCAAAAGAGAGAATCCAAGGCAACGACATCTCCGGCCGTTCGGCTGAAAAGGTGACGATCATTCGCCATCCCGACGTCCGCCGAATGCTGATGGATATGAAATCACAAATCGAGGCGATACGTGCACTGTGCTACTCGATCGCCGAGGCACGTGATCTCGCCAGCCAACACCCCGACGATGCGGTCCGAGAACAGTATCGCGGCTATCTCGACCTTATGACCCCAGTCGCCAAGGCCTGGAGCACAGACCAAGGATTTGAGATTGCCTCTATTGGGGTCCAGGTCCATGGGGGGATGGGGTATATTGAAGAAACCGGAGCTGCCCAGTACCTGCGCGATGCTCGCATTACCATGATTTACGAAGGTACAAACGGGATTCAAGCTCTCGATCTAATTCGCCGAAAATTACCGCGCGAAATCGCCGCAACAAAGAAATTATTTTCGGAAATGCACGAGACCGTGCAGGCACTTTCAGACGATGGAAATCCTTCCCTCGCAGCTACCGGCGAACAACTCGCACCTGCGATCGCGTCGCTTGAAAAGGCTACCAGGTGGATGCGCGAAACTATATCCACCGATCCCGAGGCGGCCGCAGCTGGCGCCACTCAATTCTGTCGTATGCTTGGTTTCATCGCAGGCGGGTGGCTACTTGCCAAAAGCGCCTTGCGAGCCACAAAACTCGACGCCAATGGCAAAACGGTCAGTGGCATTGGCGTCACTAAAACACAGATTGCGCGATTCTTTGCCGAACAGCACTTAGGTCCCGCGGCTGCCCTGCTAGGGCCAATAACCAACGCAAGAAACACTGTTATGGCACTTCCGGAGGAAAACTTTTGAGAGCTTCATTTATCCTTATATGCGGCTCCGTGATGCTCTTGCTGAGCACTTTCTCCAGTACCACAACACGCGCTGAGAACATCGATACTTCTTGTACTGTATTTCTTAACGACGTACGCACAATGGGCGCGTTGTTCGAAGATATATATTTGTCTTGGGCGATACACCAAATGGAACTACAGAACCAAATGGCCAGGCAACAAGGCATCGCCACACACCTCATCGATCTCGACCTCATTGACATCGACACACAGCGCAAGTTTTTGTTGGACTACTGTGAACAAAACCCCGGACATGAGTTCGTGGATGGGGTGACGTTGCTTTACGATCAATTCCCCGAGGCTAAGTAAACTCCAGTTATTTTACTCTCAGGAATTCCATCAACGATTTGTGGGTCGGCCCTCAATCGGATAGGCAGGGTCCAAAAAGCCCGGAGTGGATGGATGGCCCGGACTGACCAGGTTATCGATCAAGGCTTCGTCTTCGGGTTTCCATTCGTGCTCAAAAGCCCCCAGATAAATTTTCATCTGAGCTACGGTCCGGGGCCCAGCAATAACCGAGGTCACGACCGGGTTCGCGAGAACCCAATGCATCGCGAAATGAACTGGATCCATACCACGTGCGTTGGCATGTTCTACTACTGTTTCAGAGATTGTGAAGGATTCCTGACGGTACTCAGTCTGCATTATGCGCTTGTCATTCCGGGCTGCGCGGCTACCCCGCAAAGGCTTGCGACCCGATTTGTATTTTCCGGTCAATACTCCGCGAGCGATCGGGCTATAAGGCACCACACCAAGGCCATGATGAGCACACACCGGCAACACCTCTACCTCAGGCATTCGGTTTAATGCGTTGTAATAGGGCTGACTGACCACCGGCTTGTCCATGCCAAGCTCCTTGCATAGCCATACCACCTCCGAATGACGCCAAGCGCGAAAATTGCTGAGTCCGAAATATCGAATTTTTCCAGCTCTGATTGCGTCCTCAACCGCACGTAAAGACTCTTCAAACGCTGTCTCGTGGTCCTCCCGATGAAAATAGTAAATATCGATGTAATCCGTCCGGAGCCGACGCAAAGATTGCTCGAGCTGATGCGTAATCCAGCGCCGGCTAAGACCACGCTGGTTTGGGTCAACACCCCCACCGAAAGGCCCACCAACTTTTGTTGCCAATACCCATTTATCGCGTTGTTTAGCGATTAACTTACCGGTAATTTTTTCGGACGTCCCACTTACGTACACATCTGCCGTATCAATAAAGTTGACGCCCGCATCTCGTGCCATAGCAACGATGGTAGCAGCTGTTTTCTCGTTCGTTTGATCACCAAACAACATAGTTCCCAAACAAATAGGAGATACCTTTACACCACTCGAGCCTAGAACACGCAATTCCATATCTACCTCTTGTGTATTTGTGAACCTAGGCGAATGTGACGTCTGCGGTCATTGCCACAAACCCATCTGAGTCAACTGCCCACGTGTTAGCGCCAGTCTCCGTCGGAAAACCTTCGACCCTAAAGCGCAAACCAGCGAAAAGTGGTCTCTGTGCACGAATTACCACCGTCTCAATTGATTCGTACGGCCGCTCGCGGCGCACAAGTTCCAGCAGCAGAGTCGCAGTTAGAGGGCCGTGAACAATTAAACCGGGGTACCCCTCAACTTCGGTCACATAAGGCGTATCGTAATGGATCCGATGACCATTGAAGGTTAATGCCGAATACCTGAACAGAAACACCGGATCAGGATCCACCACATTACTCCACTGAGCGGGTTTGATCGGTTGCTCTCCAGGCGGCATCTTATTGCCGCTTTTCGACTCTGATCGGTAGACAATGTCATGCTCTTCCTCGAGTGCGAGGCCACCGGATGCGTGATAGCTATGCTTAACCGTCACAAGGGTAAGTTGGCCGGAACGCCCATTCTTTTCAGTAATCGATAAAATTTCGGAATCCCTGCGAACCTCTTCACCGATCCGTATAGGCTCGTGAAAGGTGAGACGATTTCCACCCCACATTCGCCGTGGAAGTTCAACGGGCGGCAGAAAACCACCACGTGGCGCATGACCGTCCTTGGACAACACCGATTGACGCGCCATTTCCGCAAAGAACACCCAATGCCAGCCCGGCGGCAATGGATCACCCATTACGGGGTCTTGGGACAAATCGAACATCGCCGCCATGCCGGATGCCTGACGCAAAGATGCCAGATCAAAGTTCTCTTCCCGGCGACCTATCCAATCACTCAGTCCGGATTGAGCGGTCATGCCATTATCTCCTCGAATTCCAAACGAATTGCATCACTGTGCTCGCCAAGTGCGGGAACCGGTCGATACCTTCGCACACCATCTGTAAATTCAACCGGCGGGGCAATTACCGTGATCGAACCACTTGGCGCATCGTAACCAATAGTCTCTAACTGGGGATGACGCACTAATTCCTCGACCTCATTGAGAGCTCCACACGCAATCCCTGCACTACGAAGTTGGTTCATCAATTCCTCACGTGGCCAGCGCGCAAAATTTGCACATACCACCTTATCCAATTCCACTCGGTTATGGCCCCGTTTAGACGGAGTGTCGAAACGAGAATCCTTTTCTAGCTCCGGACGCTGAAATACTTGTTTACATAAGCGCCCCCACTCACGCTCGTTCTGGATAGAAATTAAGACCATCTTACCGTCAGATGCCGGAAAAGCCCCGTATGGCGCAATAGAAGGATGATGGAGACCGTGACGCCCTAGTGTTTGGCCTGTATGAACCTGGTACAAGTAAGGGACGTTCATCCAATCCGCCATACCTCCGAATAGGGAAACCTTTACACCCACTCCTACGCCGCTTCGTTCTCGATCGAAAAGACCTTCAAGGATACCCGAATAAGCGTTTAAACCCGCCGCAATATCGCATACTGAGACACCGACACGCCCCGGCCCTTCAGGCCCACCAGTGATGGAGCAAAGCCCGGTTTCCGCCTGAACCAATAAGTCGTAGGCTTTCATATCTGCGTACGAACCTGAGTCCCCATAACCGGAAATATCACAGGTAATCAGGCGGGGGTATTTCTCCCGAAGCTTGGAGGAACCGAATCCCGAACGCGCCGCGGCGCCCGGCAAGAGATTCTGGATAAATACATCGGCCCTGCTCAAGAGACGTCGCAAAAAAGCCGCATCATCGCTGTCTTTGATATCAAGAACGATCGACTCTTTCCCTCGATTCAACCAAACGAAATAAGCACTGTCACCGTTCACTACATTGTCGTAGTTCCTGGCAAAATCTCCGCCCTCCCGTTCGACTTTAATTACACGAGCACCGGCATCTGCAAGTCTTGAGGAGCACAAGGGTGCTGCCACCGCCTGTTCCAGCGAAACAACTAGCAAGTTCTCAAGACTGGGCATGGATTGGACTTGCGGCTCGCTCAATAAGATCGCGGCAAGCCGAGTACATGTTGGCCAATGTACCCAAGTATCATGTTGGTCGAGATAGGTGCGATCTGATAGAGGCGACTTTCGCGAAACTTCCGCTCGATATCGTATTCCTCGGCAAATCCGAAACCACCGAAGGTCTGCATACACATGTCAGCAGCGCCCCAAGCGGCGTCGCCGGCAAGCAATTTTGCCATATTTGCTTCAGGACCGCAGTGTATTCCAGCCTCGAATAGAGCTGCCGCTTTGCACACCATCAAATGCGCTGCTTCCATGGCCGCATGAGAGCGCGCAATCGGAAATTGCACACCTTGGTTTTGACCGATGGGGTGACCAAATACTTCACGCTCTTTGGCATACGCCGTAGCCCGATCAATAAAAAAGCGCGTGTCACCAATAGACTCGCTACCGATCAGGATCCGTTCGGCATTCATGCCGTCAAGAATGTAACTAAATCCCTCCCCTTCCTTGCCGATCAAGCTGTCCGCTGGAATTCGCATATCAGTGAAGAATAATTCCGTTGTCGCATGATTGATCATCGTGCGGATAGGTCGGATTTCGAGCCCTTCAACGTCGCGCATGTCCACCAGAAATACCGATAGGCCGTGACGACGTAGCTTGACTTCTTCTAAAGGGGTAGTTCGGGCTAATAGCAATAGGAGATCAGAATACTCGGCCCGACTGGTCCAGATTTTTTGGCCATTGACAACGTAACCATCTCCATCACGCACCGCCATGGTTCGTAGCTGGGTTGTATCGGAACCTGTATTGGGTTCGGTGACTCCAAACGCCTGAAGTCTCAGTTCACCCGATGCAATGCTAGGGAGATAGCGCTGCTTTTGTTCTGTCGAACCATGCCGCAGCACGGTTCCCATGATATACATCTGCGCATGACAGGCTGCGCCATTACATCCAGAACGGTGGATTTCTTCTAAGATTGCAACCGCCGCGCTGATGGGAAGGCCGCTGCCACCATACATTTCTGGGATCAACGCCGCCAAGTAACCTGCTTCCGTCAGGGCAGCTACAAACTCGTTCGGATAGTCACGCTCGCGATCCTTTTCTCGCCAATATTCTCCTGGGAATTGAGCGCAAAGGCTACGAACTCCCTCTCGTATTTCAGGATAACTTTCAGTAAGTGAAATATGGGGCGGTGCGCCATCGCCGCTTACCGCGAGATCCGTGCGGTTAGACATCGTGTTTTATCAACTTTCGTAAGCAATTGTTGGGCACTCTATAAGGCCCTGGACAAAGGCTCAAGCGCAGGAGGAAGCAAGTCTTCCGCCTAAGAGCGCGAATAGCGTATCTGGCAAAGGCCACAACCCAGAATGGTTCATGTCGGTTCAGAGATTGATCACCTTGATCGTAAAAGGTTGTTACTCGTTGCTCCCCATGCCACAGTGCGATATATTCCGTCGTATATAACCAGACTAGGCCAAATCAGGCACATACCTACACACGATGATCGACCCGCACGGCCGCCATATAAGCTATCTTCGCGTTTCAGTAACAGACCGCTGTGATTTTCGGTGTGTCTATTGTATGGCAGAAAATATGTCTTTTTTGCCGAAAGCTGACGTGCTCACTCTCGAGGAAATCGACCGCCTGTGTTCCACCTTTGTAGGTCTGGGAGTTCGAAAGTTACGGCTTACCGGGGGGGAACCGTTAGTTCGCAAAAATATCATGTCGTTGGTCCGGAGCCTTGCCAGACACCTAGAGAGTGGGACGCTGGATGAGTTGACGCTCACGACTAACGGAAGCCAGTTACCAAAATACGCAGCAGAGCTGTTCGACTGTGGAGTAAAACGCATCAATGTCTCCTGTGATACTTTGGACCCAGATCGCTTCCAAGCAATTACCCGCTGGGGTCAGCTGCAACAAGTGTACGATGGATTGGAGGCGGCTAAGGACGCAGGACTAAAGGTGAAAATTAATGCCGTCGCTTTAAAAGGCGTCAACGAGCATGAGTTTGACGACATGATTACCTGGTGTGGAGACCAAGGTTTTGACTTGACTTTAATCGAGACAATGCCGATGGGTGAGATAACGGGTGACCGCACGGACCAATATCTCCCACTCTCGCTGGTACGAAATCGGCTACGGAATCGATGGACGCTAACCGATATTGATTATCAGACTGGTGGCCCAGCCCGCTACATGAGGATCGAAGAGACGGGCCAGCGATTAGGTTTTATCACTCCCCTTACGCACAACTTCTGCGAGTCCTGTAACCGCGTTCGGTTGACTTGCACTGGAACGCTGTACATGTGCCTAGGGCAAGACGATTCCGCTGATCTTCGAACAGCATTGCGAAACAGCGAGGACGGGGAGTTGTTGGTCCAAGCAATCCACGAAGCAATCAGCCGCAAACCCAAGGGCCATGATTTCATGATTGACCGCCGTCGCACCACTCCTGCGGTGGATCGACACATGAGCGTAACAGGCGGCTGACACAGATGCGCTTTATGTGTTGATCGTTTGAGCCATTATCATTCCTAGCAACACCAATCTCGTACGCTCAATTATTTCTGGATGTTACCAAACGCTTCTAAGTGGGTCAGTAGCCTATGAGTGAACAAAAAATTGGATTCGTGGCCTCAACTTCGGCCCCAGCACAAGAAGCAATGAGCTTGCTCAAAGAATTTTACGGTGATTCACCTCTTGATGAGGCAACCGTAATCGTCGCCCTTGGTGGGGACGGATTCATGATCGAGACCCTGCACCAATTTATCGATCGCAAACTGCCCATCTATGGAATGAACCGCGGCTCAGTCGGTTTTCTTATGAACGGCTACGAGGATTCCGATCTTCCTGAGCGATTGGAGGCCGCGCAAGCCGCGACCCTACACCCCCTTTTAATGCGTGCTGAATGCAGGGATGGCTCGTTTGTTGAGGGCCTCGCCATAAACGAAGTGTCTCTAATCCGCGAAAGCCGGTATGCTGTTACGATCCGCATATCGGTCGATACTCGGGTACGGCTGGACGAACTGATTTGTGACGGTGTAATGGTCGCAACCCCAGCTGGAAGCACCGCCTATAATCTTTCAGCGCAGGGACCTATACTCCCGCTCGGGTCCCGGCTTTTGGCGTTGACACCGATCTGCGCTTTCCGTCCGCGTCGTTGGCGCGGCGCATTAATCCCAGAAACGACCTCCGTGGTTTTAGATGTTTTAGATGCGGATAAACGTCCTGTGACAGCAACTGCTGATTATACAGAAGCCCGTGATGTTGTTCGTGTTTCGGTGTCTCAGGAGCGTCAACAAACTTTGCGCTTACTTTTTGACCCAGAACATGATCTTGAAGAGCGCATTCTCGCCGAACAGTTTCAACCATAAACGCAAATTATTGACTGTGCTTTAGGGTTGCACATTCTCGTTTCCTCCAATAGTTGGTGCAATTCATTGCCTATACTCAGCGACTATCATCCCCCGACATATCATCCACGGCTAATTCATTTTGGGAGGCACGAATGGAATTAATGAACTGTCACGCCATAGTGACGGGCGGCGCATCTGGGTTAGGTGCAGCCACGGCAGCAGCCGTCATCAACACTGGTGGCAAAGCAACAATCCTTGATCGTGATGAGGGCCGCGGATCAGAAACCGTGAAAACCCTTGGAAAAGCAGCGCGTTTTCGATTGGCAGACGTCACCAACGAAACAGACATTGCGGATGCAGTCACGGAAGCAATAGGAGTATTCGGACCTATTTCTTTGGTCATCAACTGTGCCGGCGTGGGGACGCCCGGTAGAATTATCAGTCGAAAGGGCGTGCTTCCGCTGGCTACGTATACCAACGTGATCATGATAAATCTCGTGGGATCCTTCAACGTGATGAAGGCTTCTGCGGAAGCTATGCAAACCAATGACACCGACGCAGATGGCTGTAGGGGCCTAATTGTTAACACCGCCTCTGTTGCAGGGTATGAGGGACAAGTTGGGCAAGTTGCTTATTCGTCCTCCAAAGGCGGTATCATCGCGCTAACTCTTCCCGCCGCACGCGACCTCGCACAGTTCGGAATCCGAGTGGTTACGATTGCACCCGGCCTATTTGATACACCGATGATGGGGAACCTACCAGAAGACGTCCAGGAATCTCTCGCAAAAAGCACACCTTTTCCTCAACGTCTGGGCACTAGCGAAGAGTATGCGGAATTAGCACTTGCCATCTTCAAGAATAATATGATTAACGGCGAGACAATCCGACTGGATGGCGCGGTGCGCTTAGCACCAAGATAATAATGGAGATTCATGTAATCCTGGAAATACAAAAGGAGCCAATCAATGGTTGACACGGTCTTGTTGGAAATCGATGGCGCGGTTGCGACCATGACACTTAATCGCCCAGACTCCCTGAACGCGATCGACCATGTACTTGCGAAAGATCTACGCGAGACAGCACTTGAGGCGGAAATGAACTCAAAGGTTCGATGTTTGGTGGTCCGTGGATCTGGACCCGCATTCATGGCGGGCGGTGATATTCGAGCCTTTAAGGAGCGTCTCAGCAAAAATCTAGATCGTTACATCATAGATGTAACCCATGACCTCCACGATGCAATCATGGCTTTTCGGAGGATGCCCAAACCAGTGATCGCGAGTGTACACGGCGCCGCCGCTGGTGCCGGTTTCTCCTTGGCCATGTCCTGCGATATGGTGATTGCGACAGAAGACGCAGTATTTACCCTCGCCTATTCTGTTCTAGGGGCAAGCCCAGATGGGTCTTCTACCTACTCACTGCCCCGCCTCGTTGGGTATCACCGAGCGATGGAGTTGATGTTACTTAGTGATCGCTTCGGTGCGGAGCGTGCCCAGGACCTGGGTTTGATCAATTTCATCGTGCCTAAAGATGAGTTAAAAGCCGAAACCAAGAAACTTGCGGAGCGCCTCTCAAATGGCCCGACTTTCGCCTACGGGCGTGCCAAGGCACTGTTGGGGAAATCACTTGAGCGTGGCATCGGAGACCAACTGGACGCGGAGGCACAGAACATCATGGAATGTTCTCGCACCGCCGACTTCGCTGAAGGTGTTGACGCTTTTTTGAATAAACGGAAACCCACCTTCATTGGTCGATGACAAGCACCAAGCTCATTTGATCGGCTGGGTAATAGTAAAAGCCCCACGAATTTCACCAATCTCAAAGCCACGCGCCTGATCGTTAGGATATATTTTATCTAACGCCGCAATCACCTCGAGGTCGAGGGCTTTCCCGTGGCACATCACACATACCTGACCGACCGGAATCGCTTTCATATACCGGAAGCGCGTATGGCCATTGGCATCCACCATTTCAGCGTGCTCAAGGTTTGAAATTTTCTCGCCAGCATCTTTTCGAGCTTGGAATTTCTCAAGGATCGCGTGCTCCCATTCATCAGGGGTGTTCTCGGGATTACGAACTCGAAGGCTTGTGCGGCCAACGCTGAACTGACGCTCGTCAACCTCCTGAGACGTGGCCTCGGAAGCACCCGCTTTACACATGAAAAGTTTTTCCTCGACAGAAATCGACGCATCCAGTGCGGCCTTTAAGTAACCCTTTATATTTTTAGCCAAGCTCTTTACGGCGGCCCGGCTAGTAACGATACGGTCTTCCAAATCATCCGCAGCCACGTCGGCCGGAATCCAACAGATCACTGCAATACATGCAACCAAGACCGTAACAATGTGCGTCATACCCTTCATAATCAGGCCAATCCCTTTGTTTCTATTAAGCCCCAAGCCCGCGCAGCATACAGTCCAGTCATAGCGCCCACTTCTCGCGCGTTCGAACTGCTTGCAATTCCTCTTGCGGCGCGTGCCAAAATTCCCTCCGCAATAGCCGCCATGCGAAACAATGAAAAAACCATATAGAAGGTGAGATCGAAAGATGGCCGATCGGTAGTTTCACAATACCTGCGGACGTAATCTTCAGGGTTAGGAATGCCCATTGACTCCAACTCAAGACCCTTAAGCCCGTTAAACTCCTCGGGGGCCATGTAGAATGGCATGATATTGTACGCTAAATCGCCAAGGGGGTGCCCCAAAGTAGATAATTCCCAATCAAATATTGCGATTACCTCGGGACCTACAGGATGGAACATCGTATTACCAAGTCGAAAGTCGCCGTGGATCAAAGTGGTCTCGTCATCCTCTGGTACGTGAGAACTAAGCCATTCGATTAGACGCTCCATTTCGGGAATGTCGCTTTGCTTCGACAAATGCCATTGCTTTCCCCAACGCCCAACCTGTCGGGTGAAATAATTGCCTGGCTTCCCAAAATCGGCGAGGCCGCACGCTTTCCAATCAACCCGGTGAATTCGTGCCAAAACGTCATTCATTGCCTCCCAAATTTCGCGCCGTTCCTGCGGCGTGACATCAGGTACAGAATTCACGTGAAATACGCGACCGACCATCCGCTCCATGACATAGAACGGGGTGCCGATGACGTCTGGGTCCTCACACAAGTGCAGCATCCGCGCGACCGGCACATCTGTATCGATGAGCGCGGCTTGAACTCGATATTCTCGTTCCACTGCGTGTGCAGATGGCAACAACTCACCCGGCGGTTTTTTCCTCAGCACCCATTCTTGTTTACCACACTTGAGTAAATAAGTTGGGTTCGATTGCCCTGCACGCATCTGCGCTACATCGATTGGACCTTCAAGACCGTCAATCTGATTACGTATGTACTCAGAAAACCGGTCGACATCGAACTGGTGCGCCTCGCGAACCGGAATCGTCTCGCTCAAACCTTCATAATTAAAATTTCGCGCCATCTTGGGGTTCTTATATCTAAATTCGCAAGCAGCACAAACTCGCCACCAACTTATGTCTAATTTTCAGCGTCACGCAGTGCCATATAACCAAGCTCGGTAAGTGGAGAAAGCTCAATGATTTTTTCCCGGAACCCTAGCCAACTCTCATAGACTTTCCGAGTAAACGGGTCCTTCTCAGCGGCTTCACGTGCCACATCCGCACCAGCAGCCAACATGGCATCGTACACCTCCTGTGGGAACCTCCTCAATTGCACGTTATATTTGTCAAGTAACACACCCAACGCCTCAGCATTTCCAACCGTCATCTCGCACAACATGCGAAATGCCTCGTCGCCTGCGGCACGCTGTACGATAGCCTGTAGGTCAGCGGGCAATTCCTCGAAGGCTTTAGCGTTTATGGTCAACCCCAGCGCAGGGCCAGGCTCATGGACTCCAGGTGCATAATAGAACTTAGCTACCTTGTGAAATCCGAAGGCAAGATCATTATATGGTGCGATCCATTCGGTCGCATCGATCGCCCCAGTCTGCAGAGCAGGCAAGATTTCAGCTCCTGGCAAGTTCACAGGGATCGCCCCGAGCCGTGCCATAACCTCTCCGCCCAAACCAGGTATCCGCATTCGTAAACCTTTGAAATCCTCCAAGCCGTTTATCTCCTTTCGGAACCAACCTCCGACATTGGAACCTCCGGAACCAGCCAAAAACGGCTTAAGGCCGTAACCCGCATAAAGTTCGTCCCAAAGCGCCTGCCCACCGCCGAAATGTATCCAAGCAGCGTGTTCCGGTGCAGTCAGCCCGCCAGGAACCGAGCAAAAAAACGGCATCGCTGAATGCTTCGCAAGCCAGTAATAAGGGGCGTCGTGGCCCATTTCGGCTATCCCCTCGCGAACCGCATCGAACACCTCAAAGGGTGGAACGAGTTCACCGCCGCCGTATACCTTGACCTCCAACCGTCCGTCGGACATTTCACGGATCGAATCAGCGATCCGTTGGGTGCCAGTACCAATGGCGGGGAAATTCTTGGGCCAAGCAGTTATCAACTTCCATCGAAACCTCCCCTGCGCAACGGCAGGAGCCGCAAAACTGGCCGCAGCTACTCCGGCACTAGCGTAGGCCGCAGTCCGGATAAAAGTGCGTCGTTTCATTACTCCCCCTCTATAAAGCTCGCTGCTACGCGCTCCGCATTTCGAGTCCTGGATGTTTCGTTTCACCAACGGGTTGAGCAAAAATACTTAGTCGTCAGCGAGCACGAGATCAAACTTACCGGCCCTCATGCCATTGGCATGGATTTGATCGAATTTTACCAATAACGCGCGTCGGTCCTCCAATGCCACCCCATTTAACAAATAATCCTGATCGTTATGTTCGTTACCATCGAAATACATTTGGGTAGTTAGAGATGAAAATTCCGACTTAACCTTAAAGTGGATATGTGGTGGTCGAATCCAATCACCGTTAGCAGGATAAGAACCAGGAACGATAGTAACAAATCGATAATTTCCGTTCCCATCAGCAACGATACGTGCGTAACCTTGGAAATTGTGATCGAGCGGTTGACTGTTACCTGTATCGTGAAGATGAGCGTATCGGCCCCTAGCATTAGCCTGCCAGATTTCAAGGGTGCATCCGCCAGCCGAATGGCACCTGCTATCACGAACCTGGCCACTAACTTCAATCACCTCTCCAAAGGCCCGTCCAGTACCCCCAACTACATTTGTCATATCCCAATCTGTTTCTGACACCTCTTCCGGATAGAACGGGCCCTCTGCCTGTTTCGCAGTCCATAAGCAAGCAGCGTTAACTGAATTCTCCGCGAGCATATTTATACCGCCCGCAACGGCACCACCTACTAGCGCTCGACGCGAAATTTGGCTCAAATCCGTGAGTCTCTCAACGGTCATGGCATGAATCTCTCGTCTAAAACAGTTGCAGTCACTACAGTCCTCCCTACGTTAACATAGCAAGGTAATTCGATCAGATTTTACGCTGGCGGTACAGCACATCATTTAGCCGAATAAGGGAAGTGAAAATGGATTCAACAAGTATGGTCGCGCTCGTCACTGGAGCAGGATCAGGTGTCGGCCGTTATGCTGCGCTTGCGTTGTTAAACGATGGCTTTTCAGTGGCACTGGCCGGTCGGCGCGCCGAGGCCCTTGAAGAGACTATCAATCTGGCCGGTGCAAATAGCTCATCTGCCCTAGCGGTCCCAACCGATGTTACTGATCCCCCGGCCGTGAACAAATTGTTTGAAGCCACAAAGAAGCGATTTGGGAGGCTAGACCTTTTATTCAACAACGCTGGTAAGGGTGCACCTGCCAAACCACTCGAAGAGCTAACGGTAAAACAATGGAAGGACGTCGTGGACGTAAACCTAACAGGATCCTTTCTATGCACCCAAGAAGCGTTTCGGCTAATGAAAGACCAAGACCCGATGGGGGGAAGGATTATCAACAATGGTTCTGTATCAGCCTATGCGCCCCGCCCAAATTCGGCACCCTATACGGCAACGAAACACGCGATAACGGGACTTACAAAATCTACGTCTCTCGATGGGCGTAAATACGAGATCGCCTGCGGCCAAATTGACATTGGGAATGCCGCCACCGATATGACCGCGCGAATGAAGGACGGGGTCCCACAGGCAGATGGCCGAATGATAGTCGAACCCACTATGGACGTCGACAACGTTTCGCAGGCTATCCTTTACATGGCCAACTTACCGCCCGATGCCAACGTGCAGTTTATAACGATTATGGCCACAAAAATGCCGTATCTAGGTAGGGGATAATTTTCCACAAGCTGGGGCATATCGAACAAATCATGGCCTTGAAATAACCCCGATCAGGGTCGGAAATTCGCAAGGTGTAGAACCGTCAGAAATTTAGCTTGGCCAAAACATGATAAGGACGGTAGTTGTAAGTGGACACATTCATCGGCGCGTGGTGGAATTGGTATACACAACAGACTTAAAATCTGTCCCCTTTTAAGGGTTGTCGGTTCGAGTCCGACCGTGCCGACCAATCT
>PTKE01000030.1 GCA_002937585.1 Alphaproteobacteria bacterium MarineAlpha9_Bin6
CACTGGATACCCAGATGGTCGATCCCAAGCTTACCGCAACGGGTCGAGATCGCAAAATTAAGGAGCGGATCATCCAGCATCCACTTAGCGTAATCGGTCTCTAGCGTGTCTGGAGATACGCCGAACAGACCACTATAAAACTCCACGGAAGCAGATAGGTCGGCCACCCCAACATGTACGTGAAGACGATTCATAACGAAAGCTCCATTCACTATAAATGTGCTGATTTAAGACTCAATCTGAGATCATAAACTTTCATTTCTGCAGCACTCTGAACTTCAATTTCCAACAAAACTTCTTCGGCATTGATCAATAAAGCCTTATGCTATTGCTGCATTTCGGAAACGGTTGACAGCCGTGACCCCGTCAAAAGATTCCGGAAATACTAGCGGCAGAGTTTCAGCGATTACCTTCACGTTCATAAAGACGGGGCCCGGCGCATCATAAACCATGTCACGCAGCAGATTGACCTCAGAGATTTTTGTTATAGTGCCGGTGGTTACGATTCCGCATCCACGAGCTACCGCCTCAAGATCCGTAGGACCTGCAGTGGCTGAGGGCTGACTTCCCGTCTCCACGTAGGATTCATTATCTAACACCACTATTACTAAGTTCGACGGAGACTGGTTGGCGATTGTCGCAAGCACTCCGAGCCCCATCAGCAATTCTCCATCCCCGGTAAAAAGTACTACACGCTTTTTCGGTTGCGCCATTGCAAGACCCAACGCGAACGGCCCCGCCTGCCCCATGGCGCCGATAAAGCGAAAATCGCGAGCATCTTCGCCGGCAGCAGTAACATCCCAAGTGGAAGATCCAAGACCAGACACTACCAGTACATTCTCCGGTCTGCTTTCCAAAAGCGTTTTAACTAGCGGGCGTCGATGAAGCACTAGATCAACCTTCCTTAAATTGCTTCGCACCAATCATTTTCTGCGAGAGCAGAACCGCAGAGGACTGACGAGTATTAAAAGAAAAGTTGGCAGCAGCATCCACGGTCGCGCCTACTTCCTGTTTATAGTCCGCTCGAAATACGCGAACGTTCATTGCCTCAAATACTTTCGGTGTTGCTTGCCCCATGGGGACCTGCCAGGGAATGAACTCACCCCACTCACCACGCATAGATACGATCGTCAAAAACGGAATACGACAAATATTGGGTAGCGCCAACGCGTTAATGCAATTCCCCACGCCACTCGATTGCATAAGTAATACGCCCTTACGATCGCCAGCCCAAGCCCCACATAGTAGCCCAACGCCTTCCTCCTCGGTGGTCAAAGTAACGACATCAATGTCGTTCTGCGTCTCACACATTTTGATAAGTGATGTATGTGCCGCATCCGGCACATGTGCGACCAAAGAAATATCTTGTTCACGCAAGACGTCGAAGATGTCCTGTCGCCAATCGATTTGTTCAGATGTAGTCATTTATTTTATCGGTACCGAGAACATCCTTTGATCCCCAATTAGTCCTTTGCGGTGGGTTCTGAAGCGGCCTCAAGCAACGGCTTGATTACTTTGTTCTTCAGATCGATACCGACGCCACATTTGCAACCGGGACAATCACGACAAATCTCAAGTCCCAAATCCGTTGCCGCAGCAAAAGCTTTCTCTCCATCCAAACCACTTGCTACCGGATCAAGCCGGATACGTTGCAGTTTCAGCAACGAAAACGGGCTCCCCCAACGGTAGGCCCCGTCTTCATTGCGTTTGTCACCACCAGAATCCAGATTACGCGCATGCATAGGACAGTGGTCCAGACACGCATAGCATTCGATACAAGCAGTCAAGGCATGATAATCGGCTGGAGCTTCGACATTAAGGTCATTGGCGCGCAAAGTGTGTGGTAGTTTTCCTCGAAGTTGCCGGGCAATACCATCGCGCCTCGAAACCATGTCACGAACCGCTGGTAAGGTCGAGACCGCACTCACTTTATCACCATCACGTGCCCGTGCTCGGCACGCAATCCGTGGCTTCCCGTTGATATCGACTGTGCAAATACCGCAAGTTCGGTTGCGACAACCATAACGGAAAGATAAATCTGGAACCTTTGTTGCCTGCGCCTGTAGCAAAACGTCGAGCACCATCGGCCGTTCACCCTCCTCACGCGGTACGTATTCGTAAATCACAGATCGAGCTTGACCTTTCCGATACGTTACAAGTTCAACCTTCATGCTGCCTCTCGTTCGATTTCTTGCGGCATCTTGACTGATTTCGGTTTGACACCATCCAGCTCAACATTTCCCATCACAGCGCGGTAGCGTTTTTCCAGAATCCTGTCCTGTAGGGACACAGGTAACAAACGAAGAATCTTCATGCCCAATTTCCGTTTTCGATCGCGGAGAATATGTGTCAGAACACGTTGCCAAGGCGTCGGTGGGCGAGGCAAACGACCTACCTTGAGATTCATTTCTTCATCAAAGTACGTCGACACCGAATATGCCTTCTCAAACAATACAGAAGTGGTGCCACCATCTAGGCGAATGTGGGCACCGAGACTGTCTTCCCTTTGTAACGCTGAGATCGCGATCGCATCCGCCGTATCCAGCATGTTTACGAACTCTACATAATTAATGAGCGACTGATTCCAGAGGCCTTCGTCACTGATTGCGATCTTCTTAGCGTCATGTCTGAAGTTTGCCGATTGTCGCAAAAACTTCTCTATCCCGGCCCGGGTTCTCGCCGGGCCAATACCTTTCCATGCAGCCCTTTGCAATTCCCTGATCAGAGATGACCCAGCCTTATCGCCAGATCGGCCCAAAAGTCCACGATAATGATTTAAGCGAATCTCAAACGCATCAGTGTTTCGGCTTGTAAAATGTTCATTCTTTTTTCCACGTAAGGCAGCGGCAGCGCGACCAGCTCGTGTGCCAAAGATAGGTCCCTCTGACAACGAGGTTGAGCCGAGACGGTTCGCACCAAATACCCCACCCATTGCCTGCCCTGCAGCAAACAAACCTTTAACCCTATCCCGCGATTCTATGGATACGGCGCTACCAAACTCATCGACGCGAATACCGCCCATTGAATAATGGGCTCCAGGTCGAATCTCCCATTGCTCCTTGCATTCCGCTGCCGCACGGCCAAGCGCCTGGCGCACAGTCACCATCACACTGCTTAGAGATGTTTCTAAAAAATTCCTGTAATAGACGCCCGAACGTTCCGCTTTAACATTAGCTGTGAGATCAAGATAACAGCCGTCTCGTTCCGTACCGCGCCCATCTTCAACCGCTTTAACAATCGCCGCTGCGCATTCCGCCCGAGTTCGGAGCATGACACTGTCCAGAATTAGCTTTCCGCCAGCATCCCGAATCACACCCAGAAACCCTGCAGTCGCCGGCTCTCCTGCAAGCAATCCCTCATAGGATGGGGGAGAGGTTAAACAAAACGGCAGGAACTGCACTTGTTCCATGTCGACGAGTTCTGCTCCGGCACGCATAGCCAGCGCAAATGAATCTCCCGTATTGCCGCGCATGGTATCTGTGTTCGGAAAATATAGTGTGCTCAAACCACCGGCCGCGACGACTACCGCGGGAGCGCTCACCGCCAACAGCCGCCCCTTGCCAGCATCATAGACCAACCCACCGAGCACCGTCCGGCCGTCGGCGTCCACCGAAGTAACGATGTCTAGAAACCATGCATCTTCCAAGTAGTCGATTCCTGCACCCTGAACGATGGCATTCCACGCAGCATGGCCGACCGAAAGCCCTCCATTATCGTGACCGACGGACCGTCTATGCGTATGCCCACCAAGTGGAATGGGAAGTGCACGCGGAGCACCTCGATCGTTGTCGATACGAGGGCGCACTCCTTGACGACGAAGCCAGTCATAGGCTTCTTCAGAATCTTCGGCGAACGCCTGTGTAATCTCTGGTGTGGGTAAATCACCCCCTGCAATGCGGAGATTGTCAGCCAACATCTCGTGACTATCCGCATCATCGGCAACTCCCCGCACAGTAACGATGCCTTCAGCAATCTTACTATCTGAACACCCGATAGGATCTTTTGCCACGACTAGAACACTGGCCCCCGCGCCAGAGGCAGCGTGCGCTGCAGCACTCCCTGCCCCACCCGAGCCAATCACAATAACGTCATAATCCAACCAAACCGTTTCCATACTCATCCCTGACACACCTTTTCACAAAACATGAGTCTAATCAGAGCTCTGACGCCGCAAAATAGCAGCTGCAGGAAGAGCAGCCAAACCGGCGATATTCGACGCCATCTCCGGGTACGCCAGAGCCAGACCACCAGCAATAAGAACGATCCGCGCAGCCATAGAGCGAATATCCGTAGAAAAGGATCCTAACAACACCAAATGCCCCTGGAGGCCCGATGCGATTAAGACAATTCCTACGATGGCCGACCCCACCTCCAAGAGAATTGTGATTGCATCTCCATGCAACACCAATGCTGGATTTAGCACAAAGAAAAAAGGTAAAAAATAAATGACACTGCCGAGGCGCATTGCTTCAAAACCCGTTCGCATCGGCGTGGCACCGGCAAGACTCGCAGCTGCAAATGCACCAAGCGCAACAGGTGGTGTGATGAACGAAATCATGCCCCAGTAAAGAATGAAAAGATGGACAGCTATGGGGTCTAAGCCGAGACCGATTAGAGCGGGTGCAAGTACGATCGCGAGAAGAATATAGGCTGCGGTCACTGTCATTCCCACTCCAAGAATGAAAGCCGTTGCCGCCCCCATTAACAAGAGGGGAATAAGTTTTTCTCCAGCGAGCCTTGTTATTTCCCCAGAGAAAGAGCTTGCCATCCCAGTCATCATCAGTCCACCAATGATGAGACCTACCGCAGCTAAAATAGCTACAAGCTCTGTCAATAAGCGCCCACTCGACTCAACAAATTCCCTAACCCGATTAAATGACACGCGGATATGAGTTGGCACATGACAAAGTACCAATAGTAGGATCCCCGCACCGAACGGTATAGTTGTTGTATAAGTGGCGGACATTTGTACGCTAGAAAGAACAATTCCGAGATACGTAATGATCCCTAGCCCAAGAATATAATACCAGGGGTCACGCAAACTCAGTTTCCCAAACTGGCTTAGGGCTAATAGAACTATAGTTGCATAGAATGGTGCGTGTGCTTCTCGTTTCAGATAAATCAGCAAGTATATGAGTAAAAGAAATCCAAACACATAATACCATCCTTCAGAAATCGTCTTGCGTGTAGAAGGAAGCTCCTCACGGGGCAGACCTTTTACATTGTTGCGCGCAGCATAAGAATCGATCTGCACGAAAAGCGCAAAAAAATACAAAAAAGAAGGAACAACAGCGGCTGCCGCTACGGCAAGGTACGGGACATCAAGAAAGGACGCCATGACAAACGCTGTTGCGCCCATCACAGGTGGCATCAATACCCCGCCAGTTGACGCACAAGCCTCTATACCTCCAGCATAGCGCGCTGGATATCCTATTCGTTTCATTGCGGGAATAGTCATCGCACCAGTGGTCAACACATTTGTAACGACACTTCCGCTGAGGGACCCAAACAGTCCACTTGCAAATATTGCAACCTTCGCGGGACCACCACGAACCCCGCCTAACAGGGCAAAAGCTAAGTTGATAAAAAAACGGCCCCCACCAGTAGTCTGTAGAGTCACGCCGAATAAAATAAACCCAATAATTAGCGTGCCAAATACACGCATCGGGATACCTAAAACCGATTCCTCACTCAGAATGTGATAGCGCGCAGTAGAAGCAATATCCTGAGGAAATCCTGAAAACAAAGCCGGCATAAAACTGGCATCAGCGACAATTGGATAGAGAGAAAATAGACCAAAAATTATCGCGATTACCGGACCACCTGTGCGACGCGCGGCCTCCATAATTAATGCCCAAAGGAGAAATGCCAGTACAACCGGGACAATGGGAGACTGAAACTCCCACCCCTCCTCTAAGCTACGCAGGCCAGTAATCGAAAAGTATCCGCCTACTGACAAACACGTCAAAAACAATATGACATCATATGCCGGAACATAATCCCTTGGACTAATCAAAGAAAACGGGAAAACCAAAAAAACATTGGCTAGGTAGAACGCCAACAACAGATACAGATAACTATTTTCAAGCAAGACGATGCGGCTAAGAATTTGCAATCCAAGGATTTGGTGTACAGCAAGTAAAATTCCGATTGCCGTCAAACCTACAAAAATTATGCGGAAGAACCCTGTTAACGAGCGAAACCGTGAAGTCGCAACATCGTGGTCATCTGATACTGGTCCTTTGCTCGATTGATACAGCTCTACCATACAGCATCCATTCCGACAGCAATCAGTGCGGCACGGCGCGTTGCCAGCCAAAGATCGATAAAAACGTCATCAGTTTGGTTAGATGATCGGATGCTCTTCCATGCCTCCTGAAGCACTTTCTGTCGTTCAATGAGGGCTTGATTATGTGCATCATGTAATGCGTTCCAAACTCCTATCTCCCTGAAGTACCGCACAGCACCTGAGTGATAAGGCACAATCCAATCAAAAACTTGACGTTCTATTGCAAAGCCGACACCACTGGAATGCGCGTCCTTGTATTCATCAAAATTGACATGAAGCAGCCGGGCGAGGTCGTATGCCATTTGCTCATCGCGCTCCGCATAGGTGAGAAGAATCGGGTATCCATAACTCCCACCCTCCAAAACGTTATCTGGTGACAAGCCAACCCCAGAAGTCGCGGTGTGCGGCAAAATCCAAGGTGCACGGCCGTTCATACGTGCCCATCCATCCACGTCATCGTGTGGCGTTGGAAGGAAGCGCATCCCATGCGGCGACCCTTCTAACTGGTACAACATTGAGGAATTAGTCGATGCAATTGCCGCGTCGATCGTGCCGTCAATCATGCCTTGAATAGACGCCTTCCAACCTGACACCTGCATCCTCGTCACATCATCCCATGCCAGGTTCCCGAAGGCCAGGTACGCAGTCATGTTCGAGTTTAGCGCCGGGCCTCCTACCACCCAGGCGACACGTTTCCCGACAAGGTCATAAGTACTTTCGATGCCGCTGTCTCTGGTAACAACGGGCAAACCGATGTTTACGTCTGACCAGCTCATCATAATCAACCGAACCGGCTGCGGTCCCCAACGTTTCGCACCGAATTCGTCTACACCCTCCTGTGCAAGGTAACTGCCTATTCCCGTGGCAGAAAAATGGACTCTCCCGGCACGTAACGGCGTCAGACGTGAAATATCGTTCTTTGCAGGAATCACGCGGAGGCGATAGCCATCATCTGCCAATGCATTCCCGATAGCGACCGAAACAGCATACCCGCCCGATGTCGTGCCATAAGCTGTCCAACCAAATGTACGTGGCAAACCATCGGCAACCGCCAAAGGGACAAAGACCGCCAACAAAATCAGTACTGTTTGAATTCCTAGAATTGTTCGTGACACCAATGGCACCATCCTTGTTGTTTTCATCCCACGATTTCGTGACTCAAACTAAATCAGACACTCGTCGTGGGCGACCCACGAAACGATCACAATCGCCGGCTAATAGGAACAATATTATTTCTATCGATGAACGATTACATACGGGGCGCAGCAACCTTCGCCCAAGGAGAGGGAATAAAGGCGGCACCCACCTGCGGCCCTCCAACCAAGGGACGACTGACCAAATTGGGACAAGCAAAGAGTGATGGGTACACACCATGATGGCTACTTTGTATTTCGAATCGCTCCGCCAATTTTTTGTGAATAGATGGCGGCAGTTTGTTATCGATGCCAACAACCTCGCTGCCACTAACATCTATCCTCGGTTGCGCTAATGCAGCACCTACATCCATTTTGTAGTCTGCCAAAAACGAGAGCAACTGAAAGACAGCTGGCATAATTCTTCTTCCGCCGGACGCACCAAGTGCCGTGCGATGCCCATTGTGCGTAACTATCGTTGGACACATATTCGATAGTGGGCGTCGGCCAGACGCAATAGAATTGGGGCGCCCTGGCTGCGGATCGAACCACATAATGCCGTTATTCATGAGGACGCCGGTTCCAGGCAACATTACCTTCGAACCAAATAAAGACAGGAGGGTCTGAGTTAGAGCGACAAAATTCCCATCGCGGTCCACCGTGCTGATGTGAGTCGTACAGGATGGCGCTCTTGAGTCATTGCTGTCGCCCATAGTTTCAAAACGTTCGGTATATGCAGTATCCAGACTCTCCGCGTACGCGAGATACGTATCCGCATTGAGAATATCCCCCAACACGCAATCGCTCAGTTTTCCGAGTGCCGCAAGCAATGTAGGACCCGCACTTAATCCCGGAGCAACATGAACAGTCGCATCACGATAATGCCCTTTTTCCGCAGGCATAACCTGGGCCGCGTAATTTCTTAGATCATCATCGGTTATTTTATTGCCGCCAGCAGAGAGGTCCGTGATCAGGGAACGCGCAATCTCCCCTTCATAAAAATCGCGTGGACCGGCGTCCCGCAAACGCCGTAAAGTGGCGGCCAAGTTTCCCAGTTTAATTCGGGGTGGCGGGGCGCCCCATTCGCCCACTGGCGGATAACCGCTTGGAAGAAGTACTCGCGCGCTCTCGGGGAACCGAGACAGATCACCAGCTGCAGTGGTTATCATCAGTGTTGCATACCAATCAGCAATCATTCCTGTCTCAGCAAGTTCGATCGCCGGCGCTATGGCTTCCGCCCATGAGCATGTACCAAAACGCTCCGCCGCAGTGGAAATTCCGGCGATATAACCTGGAACAGCGACAGCTGGAAAACCTCTCAAGTTGCGGTCTTCTTGGACTGCGGGCCAGCCAAACAAGTCTGATGCATTCCCGCCAATCAGTGGGTAATCGTCTGGATCAAGTTCACGCGGTGCTACCATGCCGAAATCAATCGCATACACTCGATCTTGCGCAGCAAGGTAAACAAGCATGAAACCGCCGCCGCCAAGACCGCTCATCCAAGGTTCCAAAGTGCCAATAGAGAGGCTCGTAGCGACCGCTGCGTCAATCGCATTACCCCCTTGCCCCAGCACTTCCGCACCGATATCAGACGCCACATGATGTTGGCTCGCTACCAGTCCGTATTCAGATACTACCGGCGCCTTGCTAATGCTCCAGGTTTCATGGTGCTGTTGTTCACTCATCGATAGTCCATCCTAGTCCAACCTAGTCCAACCTAAACCCTTGCCTTAGGGTTAATGCCCTTTGGCACATCAACAACCGGAAGGAGCGAGGTACTTTCTTTTTGTAACACCGTCGAGCACTACTACTCGAGGAATAAAACCAAGCTATTTTTCAGTTGGGAGTAAATCTAATTCTGATAGACGCTGTCGTAAGGTCTCATCTTGTTCCGTCGACAAAGGCATTCCTGGAGGTCGCGGTGTTCCGCAATCCACGCCGAGACGGTAGCTAACTGCCGATTTTAACACGCCATGAAAACTACCTATCCTAACTAGATTACATACTGCAATACCTTTGTCCTGAGCCGCACGTGCACGCTCCATATCTCCATCTTGGAATGCCTTCCAAAGTTCGACCCAAACTTCAGGAGCTATCCCTGGAGCTCCATCCACAGTTCCGACTGCTCCAGCGCTAAGTGCTGGCAACGTCAAGGCACTAAACCCGATGAAACAACTCAGACCCATGTTTACGAATTCTCGGACGTAGGTGAAATTAAATGCAGAGTGTTTCAGGCCTTCCATTTGTGGCACACGTTCCTGAAAGAGAGACATCATCGTAGGCGTAATCTCGCATCCGGTAGCACTTGGCAAATTGTAAGCAAAAAAAGGTAACGATGCTGCACCCGCCACTGCACGGTAATGCTGGGCAATTGCTTCATCACTTTGGCCGTAGAAAAATGGTGGAACACAGCAGATTGCGTCAACACCAGCCTTAGCCGCATTTTCAGCCATGTTTGCTGCCCGCTTCGTTGTGGGAGCACCAACATGCATAATAATTTTGGCTCGCCCATCCGTTTGGTCTGTCACTATTTTGGCCATTCGGCTGTTTTCGTCATCCTCGAGAAGTACGCTTTCCCCACTGCCACCTGCCACCCAAAAACCGTTGATGCCCGATCGTATGTTGAACTCCACAACTTCCCGAAATGCTTCCTCATTCAGCTCATGATTTGATGTCATTGGCGTTATTAACGCTGTATAGATACCTTGAAAATCTCTACTGCCACTCATACCGTGCAAGCCTTTCTACAATCATGTTTTAGCCGCTTAAATCATACTTAATTTCAACAAACAAAGCTTCATTAACTTACTAATAAACTCATTTTCCTAGTTTTTTATATGTCCGTCTCCGTTGGCCTTATGGCGCTCGCTGCTTGTCCACAACCCACAAATGATGCCAATATAACCCTCAAATTTAACCTCGGAAAATATGAGTGCGCACACCCATGATCGGTCGTTTGGGAAAAATTTTAGTCATGTCTCTTGCCAGTACGCTACTAACAACGGATGCAAATTCCGACGCCAATGGAAATGCGGTGGAGATGAAAATAGGGGATGTTTTTCACCGTACCATGAAGCACTGGAAGTACAGCTACACCGCTTTGGATACAACAAAATCTGGCGTAGCATGCATACGCTGGCAACACATCGACCAGAAATTCCTAGACGATGGAATTTTTGAAGCGATCGGTTTTTCCTATTCCATGGCGAAGGAAGAAGCCGCGATTCGAATCGCAACTCAGGGCTGTGGAGAGATGGCCAAGCACTACGAAGTGACCGATTGCACGTGCGAGGTAGTTCTGGTCGACGATGAAGTTCGTGTTGCTCCACCACAAGAGGTCATCGATCGACTTCAATAAGTCTGACAAGTAATTCTAAGAACCTGATCACTTCCTAGTTAGGTCCAGAACGCTAGCTTGTTTATCGCTGCTTCCCCTGCCATGACTGCGGCCAACTAAATGATAAAAGTTGGATCGCGGTAAAAAGGTTTAGTAATACAAAATTTGACATATAAGTGCCTTTTTTCTTCATCTCTTTTGATTCCTCCTGAGCCGGGACCGCTCATTTCCACCTAGTTAACCAGCAATGACACATCCTTCCACGCCACCTAAACACTTCAAAGTCGTTGGGCTAGTCAGCACAGGTCATTTCCTCAGCCACTTTTACATGCTGCTTATTCCACCGCTATTCCCGTTGCTTAAAGATGAGTTTGGTATTGGTTTCACGGAACTAGGTATTACGATTACGGTGTTTAGCCTCGTTACAGGATTGACACAGGCTCCGGTTGGTTTCCTAGTTGACCGGTTCGGCGCACGAAAAATTTTGCTGTGCGGACTCTTACTAGAATCAGCTGCTTTCATTTGGATCGGTCTGTCGCCAAGCTACTGGATGCTTTTAGCGATGATGGGAGTTGCAGGGCTTGCCAATGCAGTCTATCACCCCGCGAATTACGCCATCTTAAATGCGTCGGTCCAAAGTGGACGCATAGGGCAAGCTTTCTCAATACACACTGCAGCAGGAATGTTGGGAAACGCCGTTGCTCCGGTCACGATGGTTCTACTTCTCTCAGTTACTGATTGGAAAACCGGACTAATTGTGTGCGGGGTTACGGGTGGTTTAGCAAGTGTCCTCATCGCAGCGAATGCCGGTGCACTCAAAGAGACTGCCTCGCAGACGGAAATCAAGCAACCAAGCACTGCCCGATCAGGGTTAAGGCTTCTGTTTAGCCAGCCTATTTTACTTGGCGCACTTTTTTTCCTGTGCATAGGCGTTGCTGGCCACGGTGTGAGTGCATTTGGCGTCGCAACGCTGACTGTTATACACGAAATCACTGTGACTGAGGCAGCAACAATCCTATCGGCTTATCTGTTTGCGTCACCAATCGGAGTTTTATGTGGCGGTTGGATCGCAGACCGAATTCGCCACCATCATTTGTTTGCTGGAGTGTGTTTCGTTGCAATAGCATTGGCGTTTTTTACAATGGCCGGGCTTTCAATGCGGCTTGAAGTGATTGCATTCGTATTCGTTATTGCCGGATTCTTCTCAGGAGTTGTCTCACCATCTCGTGACATGCTGATCCGTTCACTTGCACCACCCACGGAAATGGGGAAAGTATTCGGATTCGTATCCACCGGATTCAACGTAGCCGGAATTATTGCACCTCCTTTGTTTGGATATATTCTTGATCACCATAACCCAAGCGCAGTTTTTTGGACGGTGGGAGCGGTGAGTCTGCTGACAGTTTTAACTGTCGTTACGACGGGACAGAAGCGCGAACGCAACCTTGCCTGAACACATCTATTCGTGACAATCCAACACTGGAAACAAGTTTTCTCTCTTACAGCAAAGACAAATTAAGAGAGTGCCAAGTATTTTCTGGTCGCTAAGCTTTTCGGTCTCACTCTGGTAAACGGCGCGCAAAGCTAAGCTCATGACCATCGGGATCGGATATATGGAAGTAACGTTCTCCCCAAGGGGCGTCACGCGGAGCAAACTCCGGTTCAAGGTCAAACGCTAATGCGCGCTGGTATATGGCATCTACATCGCTCACATAAAAAATCGCACGCCCCCACCAACATGGCGCTCGCTCAGGTTTTTCCATAGTAATATTTAAGTACTGGGAACCCACACGAAACGTCGCAAACCGCGCAGCCGGGCTTTCCTTTACCAATTGGAAACCCAGTTTTTCATAAAATTTTACTGCACACCCTATGTCCGAGGTCGCCAGTGTCAAAGCACTAAGGGATTCGATGTACACTTCACCACGCTTCTTGTTCATGCCTGTATTTAAACTCCAAACCTCTGATTACTGTTGGTGTTCCGCTCAATACAAATGGCACGCAACTTTGTGTCCCGTATTCTGTTCCGTGAGAACTGGCATTGTCTCGCGACAATCAGGCCGGGCCATGGAACAACGAGGATGAAAAGGACAACCAGTAGGTGGGTTGAGAGGACTTGGGACCTCCCCTTCCAGAAGAACCACCTCACGCGCGGCTTCGGCGTCCGGGGATGGCATGGGCACAGCTGATAAGAGCGCCTGCGTATACGGATGCTTAGGAGCCCGGTAAAGATCTGAACGATTTGCAATCTCTACCACTTTCCCAAGATACATCACCATCACACGATCACTTATATGCTGCACAACCGAAAGGTCGTGAGCGATAAACAAGTAGGTCAAGCCAAGCTCATCCTGCAGCGCCTCTAACAAATTTATAATCTGTGCTTGGATTGATACATCCAATGCCGAAACCGGCTCATCACACACTACCAATGTTGGGCGCAGAGCAAGTGCGCGAGCAATCCCGATACGCTGACGTTGCCCACCGGAAAATTCGTGTGGGTAGCGTTCCCCCATTACCACATCCAAACCTACCATCTCCAAAAGCTCGGATACTCTTTCTCGATACGCTTCGCGATTTTCCGATATACCATGCGCGACTAGTGGTTCGCCTATGATGTCCTTCGCCCGCATACGGGGATCTAGCGCCCCAAATGGATCTTGGTAGACCATCTGCATCTTCCGCCTAACCGGACGCATTGCGGCACGTTCCAAGGTGCTGATGTCTTCTCCATCAAATACAATTCGTCCGGACGTAATATCGATCATACGCAGAATCGCAAGCCCCATTGTGGTTTTCCCACATCCGCTTTCGCCGACTACTCCTAGCGTTTCTCCCGGGTTTACTTCAAAGCTTACGCCATCCACTGCTTTCACTGTGCCGATTCGGCGTCCACCGAGTAGTCCACCATGTACCGGAAATTCAACCTTCAAGTCTTCCACGACAAGGACTGGCTCAGGCTGTGACATTTAAATCCACCCAACATGCAGCGAGATGTTCGGGATTCACCTCGGAAAGCTCCGGAGGCTTCGCCAAGCATCGGTCAACTGCATACTGACAACGCGGTTGAAATGCACACCCGGAGGGTAAATTGGCCAAATCAGGTGGATGTCCCTCAATTGGCTGTAATGCAAACCTCACGTCCCCATCTAAACGCGGCAAAGAATTCATCAACCCAACTGTATAAGGATGCTTAGGGTTGTTAAAAATTTCGCTCGTCTGTCCTGTCTCCACAATCCGACCCGCATACATAACGTTAACTCGGTCGGCGTAACGGGCGACAACACCAAGGTCATGAGTAATGATCACCAATGCGGCACCAGTTTCACGGGTTAATTCTTTAAGAAGGTGCAGCACTTGTGCCTGAACAGTGACATCAAGTGCCGTGGTTGGTTCATCGGCAATGATAAGTTCTGGCTCACATGCAAGACTCATCGCAATCATTGCACGCTGCCGCATCCCACCAGAAAACTGATACGGATATGCGTTTGCTCGTTGCTCCGGGTCTGGGATACGGACCTTGTGCAATAAGGCAATACATTTGTCCCACGCGTTTTTTCGCGAAGCCCGTTGGTGTATTTCAATCGGCTCTCCCACCTGCCGTCCAACGGTAAGCGACGGATTTAGTGAGGTCATTGGCTCCTGAAAAATCATGGCAATTCGGTTGCCGCGAATTTTACGCACCTCGGCCTCGCTGAGTGACAACAGATCGCGCCCAGCAAAACGAATTTCTCCGGAAATGATCTCACCGGGAGGGTCGGGGATTAGCCTTAGCACGGATAACGCGGTAACAGTCTTCCCAGAACCGCTTTCCCCAACAACTGCTACAGTCTCGCCTGCGCGCACGTCAAAGGACACCCCGTCTACTGCCTTGACAACGCTGCCATCGGAATGGAAGTACGTTTTGAGATTCCGGACCTCTAAAAGAGATGTCACGAGCTAGTCACCGCTGCGGCAGTGGGACTCTCATGATCTACAGCCCATCTCTCGCTTTAGATCTTCATCAATCCATATCCGAGCGTAAATGGGACCCGGGTCTTGCGTGCCAACACTATGTTCGCCCCAGTAGTTTTTGACGTACGGCCACCAGGCCTCATACATGGTCGGTGTCGGGAGCCAGACGTAAGGAACACGCTCTCCGATAAGGCGAACATTCATCTCCCTCAGGAGCGCATCACGTTGTTCCGCGCCCTCCATGGAAATAGCCTTAAAGAAGGTCTCATCATGCCATGTATCGGAATGAAAGGCCGGATTCCAGGTCTGCCCGGTTACAAATCGACTTCGCAGAACCTGAAATGGATTGCCTTCATCGGTATTCGCAAGATATCCCAGAGCCTGCTCTGGTTCACGCATCGCCGCCCGATATGCGGAATAGTCCATCGGCTTGGCTATCACCTTGACGCCTATACGCTGATAGTAGGCCTCAAACATGGCCATCAGGTCCAGGTGATAGGGGCTCGCAGTCGTAAACATGATATCAAACTCAAATCCGTCGGGATAACCCGCCTCCGCCAGCAACTGCTTCGCTCTTTCGGGATGATATTCAAAAAGTTCCCGTGCCTCCGGAGGCAACTCGTCCAGGGGAGTGTAATAATCCGGCCACCGGACTGAGAAGGGATAATTGAGAATTTCACCTTCACCGTTGAGAAGGGTATCCAGTATTTCCTGCTGGTTTATGGCCAGGTTCATCGCGCGCCGGACCCGAACGTCATCGAACGGTGGTTTATCGTTTCTAAGTGCAAGGTAGGCTGGGTTGCCCAGATAACTTTGAACAATTAACTCCGGTGCCGAGCGTCTTAGCCGATCCGCAAACTGCCAGCGAAATGCCTCAAGAATATCCACTTTGCACGTACGAATGGCTGCAATCTGAGCCGACTCATCGGCCATGATGTGATATACGACCCGATCGTTGTACGGCAGATCATACGCCACACCATTGATCACTTCCTTGTCCCAATATTCGTCATTGCGGTCATAAACCTGAATGTCGTCGGGTCGGACATCTACCAGCTTGTAGGGACCTGTTCCCGTTTTTAGGCGCCAGTCATCGGACCCTTTCCCATCGTTCATCCTCAACACTTCCGGCGGAGCAATACCACTAAAATAACCCCACAGCAGACGATACCCAAAATTGGCGTTCCACTCGTTTAAATATGCGACGGCGGTGTATTTATCCTCCGCCTTCCACTCCTTGATGAAATCCCACCAAGTCGGAATGGCTCTGGGACTTGTCTTCATGTGCGTATAGTTGAATACGATATCTTCCGCGACCAGTTCACGTCGTTTCATGACCCCTTCCTTGGCCGGCCAGAACACACCTCGCCGGATATTAAACACCAGCCGCCAGGGATCTTCTTCTACCGACCAACTCTCGGCCAACTCGCCCGTTAGGTGTTTGTCCGGAATGTAACTCAGAGATTTGAAAGAGTTTTCATCAGTACCCCGTGGCCCGAAATCCAGATCTCCCTTGGCCAAATACTCCAAAAACAGTGCATCGTGGTTTGTCTTCCAGACAAAATTATACTGGTTGAAAGATAAGGCGTTTAAAGCCGCAAGACGCGTAAGGACATTGACGGTGCCGCCGTAGCGAGGCTGTTCCCTCTCTGGGGCTGCCTGAATACTGTCAGCCGCGACGAGTGACAGCCCAATAGCTCCGACCACTGATGCAGTCGCAATTTTCCACGATTCCATCGCTCGTCCTCTCTATCCAGTTTCAGAATTGACCTGTCTTTTTTTTACCGCCAAAGCCACGCATGCGCGGATCCAATAGATCGCGCATGGCGTCACCGAACATGTTGATGTTGTACACCACAATTGTAATCGCGAGCCCTGGCATAATCGCTAGCCAGGGCGCCTGAAACATGTAGCTTCGCCCCTCAAAACTTAACATACCACCCCAACTAGGGGCAGGTGGTGGTACACCCAAACCCAAAAAACTCAACGCAGCTTCAACCAAAATCACCGCTGCCAATCGAGTAGTGAATAAAACAATAAGCGGCGCCATGATGTTTGGTAGAATATGGCGAAATAAAATACGTGGCACGGACACGCCAATCGACTCGGCGGCCCGCACATAATCATTCTCTTTAACGGTCAATACGGCACTACGTACAATACGTGACCCCGCGATGCCGTATAACAGGCTCAAAACTAATATCACCTGCCACATCCCTGGACCAAATACCGATACCGCCACAATAACGACCACAAGATCCGGAAAACTCATCCAAGCATCAACCATACGCTGGACGATCATATCGAACTTGCCTCGGAAAAAACCCGTGGTCACACCAATGAACGTTGAAATCAAAATAGAAATAAAGGCCGCCGAAAAACCAATGATCAAAGAGGTGCGTGCACCATGAACAATTCTGCTGAATACATCACGGCCAATTTGATCGGTGCCCAGCCAGTAAGTAATAGACGGAGCCTTCAAACGATCAATTGGATTCATCTCGTTGTAACCGTATGGGGCGATTAGCTCAGCAAAAATTCCCGTGAATAGGAATACAACGCAAACTACAGCCCCGAAGGCGCCCAGAGGCTTCTCCCTGAACAGTCGGTGCAAGAACTCGAAGAACGGGCTACGGCGCGTCGTCGCAGTGTCAAACCTTCTGGTTCCAACGGTGAGTTCTGCCATACTGCGTGCCTACTTCTGATCCCGAACCTTCGGGTCGAGCAGACCGTAGCTCAAATCGACCATCAGGTTCACCAAGATGACAAAGACACCAACCACCAGAAAGATACCGGTAATGACTGGGTAATCCCGATCCTGAACTGCCAGGAGCAGCAATTGCCCAACCCCAGGTATGACAAAAATACGCTCCAAAATGACTGTACCGCCGATAACGATCGGGATGAACAGGCCAACGAGAGTTATTACCGGTATAAGGGCATTGCGCATGGCGTGGCGGGTGACGACCAACCACTCTTCAAGCCCTTTGGCGCGTGCGGTTCGTATATAGTCCTGCCGCAAGACTTCCAACATCATTGTCCGGGTCATACGCATTGTTACCGCAGCCAGGGATGCACCCAGTATGGCGGCTGGTATTACGAACACCGAAAGATACCGCAGAGGTTCCTCAACAAACGGCACCAGACGCGTCGGAGGTGACCATCCCCACCAAATTGCAGGCAGAATAACGACCATGGTACCAAGCCAGAAACTTGGAACCGCTAACCCCAAAATTGCGAAGCTACGGCCAACATAATCACCCAACGTGTCCTGACGCACAGCCGAATACACGCCAATCGGAATCGCGATCACCAGTGCAAAAAGAACCGCAAGCAGACCCATTGTCATCGTGACGGGCACCCGCTCAGCAATTTCCGCGCCGACAGAGGTATCACGAATAAGGGAGGTACCAAGATCTCCATGAAAGATAATGCCTGACACCCAACGCACGTATTGCATATGCATTGGCTGATCCAGACCAAGGTCCAGCTCAATTTGTCGCCGCATTTCTTCGGTGTTTTCGATGAACGGACTGCTCTTGATCATCAAATCAACGGCATCACCAGGTAGGATTCGGATTACGAGGAACACAATGACACTTGCGAAAAAAAGGGTCGGGATTACGGCCAGCAACCGACGCACTAAATAGCGTTGCACCCAATGCCTCCCAATATGAACGATGCCGCCTTAATGTCTTTTACATCCAGCGCACACTGTTCAAATGCTAACAGAAATTTCTCAGATATCACTGTAAGATAACGTTAATGGGGTTGCCTCTTCTAAAAAATGAGGCAATACACGGTATTGTAGCCTCTTGAGGATGGAGATTAATCTTTCCGTTTACGACGCATATACCGACGCTTACCTCACCCAAGCTCTTTTGTTAAAAAGAATACAAGTCCCTTGATGTGACCATTTAATATGTGCGCAAAAACCCTGAGCCATAAGCACCACTTGCAAGCCTCTACTTCGAGTCGCGGACAAACATGACCCAAGAGTTACTCCACAGCCCCGCAACTGAGCGTAATAAGAAACCCATTCTTGAAGTACTCCGCCACGTCTTACCCTCCGCAGGACTTGTCCTGGAGGTTGCTAGTGGAACGGGTCAGCATGTTGTGCACTTTGCGAGAGAGTTACCAAAATTAGTTTGGCAACCGACAGACCCAGATGAAGGCTCACGAGCCGCCATTGTCGCAAGACTACGCGCGGCGAATCTGGAGAACGTAAAGGAACCTATCTCACTCGATGTCCTCTATACACCTTGGCCTGTAGATCGCTCAGATGCGATCCTTTGTATAAACATGATTCACATATCACCCTGGGCTGTAACGGAAGCGCTATTTGCAAACGCAAAACACGTTCTTTCTTCTACGGGTGTACTTTATCTATACGGCCCATATCGCCAATCAGGTCGCCACACAGAAGCCAGCAACGAGTCTTTCGACACATCCCTACGTTCTCGCAATTCAGAATGGGGGGTTAGAAACTTGGAAGACGTTACCCGTATCGCCGAGGCGCAAGGATTCGTTTTGGAAACCACAATGGATATGCCAGCCAATAATCTCAGTGTAATATTTCGAAATGCATTGTAAGTGAAAACCAAAACTTAAATTTTGACTAAGAAATTACTACCACCGACACACGCCCACGGTACTTACCTCAGCATATTGCTAAGACTCACCTTTAGCAGCCCTCTTTACTTGACGATTATATTCGGACGTTTTGAATCTCAGCCTTACGCTGTTTTTTATGGACATCTCTTAAACCGCGAAAGTTATCCCGATGATTGAAGAGATTAGTGACATCAAAACAACCGACGGCGATATGGAAACATTTCTTTGTCGACCCGATAGAGGTGGGCCATTTCCTGCTGTATTTCTGTTAATGGATGCGCCCGGTATCCGGGAAGAGTTGCGCGATATGGCACGACGTCTTGCGACAAGCGGATATTTCGTCATTTTGCCTAATCTGTACTACCGGGCTGGGCGGGACGCCATATTTGGGCCGGATGTCTTAGAAGAAGGAAGTTCTGAATGGACGCGGATGCGCGCAATCCGCACTAAAATGACCATTCCTCCAGTCATGAATGACTTCGCTGACATGCTGAAATTTATCGATGGTCACCAAAAGGTAAAGCCAGGCTTCGTCGGCTGCCACGGTTATTGCATGAGTGGCCCATATGCCCTTGCCGCCGCGGCGCGATATCCCGATCGAGTTGCCGCGGCCGCTTCATTTTATGGCACCTGGCTTGTAAGCGATGCTGAGGAAAGTCCGCACTTAAATTTCGATAAAATGAGAGGCGAACTATATATCGCTTGCGCGGAGCACGATGACCTTGCGCCAATGCCTATGGTCGCAGAATTAAAAACTGCGTTTGACCAATCTGGCGTCAGGGGGGAAATTGAGATGTACCTGGAAGTCCACCACGGCTTCGCCTTTCCTAGCCGTTGGTGCTTCGAGAAACAGGCGGCCGAGCGTCACTGGGAACGGCTGCTCAGCCTATATCGCCGCCAACTCGGCTAACACGTCGGACAGCTCTATCGACGCTATTGTAAAACCAGGTGAGTTAGGGAAAAACATAATGACAAATACAAATCGACCGGTTTTTTTGGTCACCGGACTTGGCGAGGGCACAGGCGGCGCTGCAGCACGCAGATTTGCCGAGGGCGGCTACCGAGTCGCGATGCTGGCTCGATCCGAAGATCGGTTGAAGAAGTTCGAGGCCGAACTGCCGGGATCGAAAGGGTATCAATGTGACGTCGCGGACCTCGATCATTTAGTAGCCACCGTTGACCAGGTAAAGTCGGAGATGGGACCCCCCGAAGTTGTGCTCCATAATGCAGTTGGTGGTGGTTGGGTGAAATTTTTGGAAGCTGACCCAAGCCTTCTAGAGCGCAATTTTCGAATCAATACCACCGCGCTATTTTACCTCGGCCGTGCCGTCGTGCCAGACATGATTGCGGCCGGAAAGGGTACAATCATCGTCACAGGCAATACCTCTGCCCACCGCGGGAAACCACACACACCAATCTTTGCGCCCACCAAGGCAGCCCAACGCATTCTCGCCCAATCAATGGCACGTGACTTGGGCCCAAAAGGTATTCACGTCGCTTATGTCACAGTCGATGCACTAATTGACACGCCTTGGACTCGTCCGCACCTCGCCGCCGACAAACCAGATGATTTTTTTGCCAAACCTAGCGCGATTGCCGACGAAATATTCCATATCGCACATCAGGACCGTTCGGCGTGGTCATTCGATGTGGAGCTAAGACCTTTTCATGAGGTCTGGTGATATCATGAGCAAAGGCATGCCTTTCACCGCAAACATACACCACTCTCTTACTATTCAAGTACTATTCAAGACTATGTGGTTGCTCTCTTTTTGACACTGGTAATCAACAGGCTAGAGGGGACTTAATGCTTGCCCCTGTCGACAAGCGCTCTATATAGTCCACGCATCACGGTTCCTCCGCATGGAGGTGAAAAGGGAACACGGTGCGGCTCGTAAAGAGCCAATTCCGTGGCTGCTCCCGCAACTGTAGGCGGTTTGCTTGGATTGAATTCTACCACTGGCCTCGGCTGGGAAGGTGAAATTCAGGCAAAAAATCGTTAGCCAGGAGACCTGCCGTTGGTATCGTCGCCCGCCAAGAAAGCGAGGAGATTTCTTGGGACGGTTTCCGTCTGTGGTGACGCAACAAGGTTTGTGACACGATCGAAAAACGGCACCGACAGGGAATAACTCCCTAAGTATTAATGTTGAGTTTCGCCGATACGGTCGCCAGCGCACACCCTTTTTGGGTTGCTTAGCAGAATACCTTGTTGAGGTTTAGTCAACCAACGGCAGGCGGAGACCGACATGAAACAGTGCCATTTTATTTTGACTGCGGCAGGAGTGATTTTTTCTCTACTCCTGACGACTTATAGTTGGGCGCAATCAACACTGTCTGACGAATTGATTGTCACTGCAACTCGCCTTGGCAGCACCATGACCGGTGCCTCCGTGACGGTTATCGAAGAGAAAGACATCCGAAATTCACCTGCGGAGGACCTCCCCAACCTTCTTGGACTTGAGGCCGGTGTTTATAATCGCGATCTCTTTTCCGGCGGAAGTGGCGCCCAAGCGACCGTGGATATTAGAGGTTTCGGTGCAGTCGGAACGCAGAACACGTTACTGCTACTGGATGGGCGGCGACTTAATGACATTGATCTTGCTGCCGTCGATTTCACCAACATTCCCCTCGACAGCATAAAAAAAATCGAGATTATCCGGGGCAATGCGGGATCCGTTCTTTATGGGGACGGTGCAGTCGGGGGCGTCATCAACATCGTAACTAAGTCGCCGGCCAACCGACCCAACTCAGCGAATATCGACTACGCTATCGCGGAGCAGCAACGACATGAAACGAATATGTCGATATCCCAATCACGAGGCCGCTACTCCGTAAATTTCTCGTCCAATTACGTTCAGGCGGCCGGTTTTCGAGATAATAACAGTCTGTTGCAGCGTAATGCGATAGGGCAAGTACGTCACACTGGTAACAGTGGCGAAACCTTTATCAAACTAGGCGCTGATTTCCAGTCTTTGGGATTGCCGGGCGCACGCTTAATCGACCGCGCTGCCGGGACTGATGAATTTGTCACGGCTCGAGACGAAGCCACAACCCCGCTCGACAAAGCGCTACAAAGCGGCCTACGTCTTGACCTCGGTATTACTCGCGAACTCTCTAATGGTGCTGAACTGATCTTAGATGCCGGGGTGCGAAAAAAAGATCAAGATTCATCCATCGAAGATAATACCGGCGGCGGGTTCAACCAAATTATCGATACCGAGTTAACCACTTGGTCACTGACGCCGCGCGCCAACATGGAGTGGCTACTGATTGGTCAAGATCATCAAAGCACCATCGGAGCCGATCTGTATTATGCATTTTATAACTCTGACCGCGGCCGCAATCGCGACGAGCCACCGATACATAAATACCGTGCACACCAGACTACTTTCGGTCTTTACGGACAGGATGATTTCAGATTGTCCGATGGACTGACCGCACAGTTCGGCGGACGATTCATGTGGAATAAATTTACCGGTGGAGATGAATTTGACCCCAATGCACCAGGCGCATTCGGGAGCAAACGCGAAACCACAGGAGCAGTAGACCAGTATTACGTCTACAACATTGGTTTGGAGTACAAAATGAGGCAGAATCTAACGGCCTTCGGGCGCACAGGTCGCAGCATCCGTCTCCCCACTATAAACGAGCGCATCGCAAGCTCTGATGACAGTACCTTTAAGCTAAAAACGCAAATCTCGCGCGATGTGGAGGCAGGTCTCCGGTATCAAACAGAAAAGTTCTCCCTTCAGGGAAGTGCCTTCTTCATGAAACTCAAGAATGAGCTGCGTTTTGATCCAACTCTGGGCGGTGGATTCGGTTTAAACGAAAATGCGGCCCCAACGCGGCGCGTCGGCAGTGAGATGACAGGTGCATATGAGATCACCAGCAATCTTAAGCTGCAGGTCAACGTCGCGGTTATCGACGCAAAGTTTCGAAAAGGCGCCTTTGCCGGCAATCAAGTACCCTTGGTACCGCAATGGCAATTGGGATCACGACTTAACTGGCGGCTTATCGAGGACAAGCTGATTGCCACACTCTCTGCAAGCTATATAGACCAAGCACGTCTGGAGAACGACGAAAGCAATCAGGGAGAACAAGTCCCCGATTACTACCTTGTCGATCTTCGGTTTGGAGGAGACTTGAGTGGAGAAGGATACAGTGGGCCGAACTGGTCGATGGAACTGACCAACTTGCTGGACAAAAACTATTACAATTATGGTGTCCGCAGCGCGACTAACATCACACGATTCAACGTTTATCCCCTGGCTGGCCGAGCCTTTCTCCTACGTTTTGGTTGGAAAATCTAAAAACTGGGGGAAAGTTGGAAACAGTTGGTCCTAATACATGATGTTTCAATTTCAAGCAGCAGAAAACAATCTTAAACCCGACGAGGCGCTCTATCTTCCTTCACCGCAGATCAGAGACCGCTCAGAGGGCGCTCACTTAAGCACGTGCTACGTCGTACCATGAGGAAGGCAACCGTCGAAGGTCAGGGAATCGATAAAATGATTTCGCGCGTTCACCTCTCTGCAGGAAATAGAGCCCCGACGATAATGTCTTTTCCATTTTGGTTGGCATTTGGTGCCTCAGGCTTCGTCCACGTGGCAGCGATCGCCGCCGTTTTTACAATTGTTGAAACCGAGCAAAGTCTTGCGCCAAAGAAGCTAACGGTTGAGCTTGTACACGAAAGTTCTTTTAAAACTGCACCTTTCACGGCCACTGCTGTTCACTTTCCTCCTATCGAGGAACGTTCGCATCCCATCCATGAACCAATCGTTTTAGCGGAACAGCAACCTACTCTGCACCTAGCGCCCCCCAGACCCCAAGCATTGACTTTGGAAGCACCGACCACAAAACCACCGCCAAAGCCAGCAGCAACCCCCCTGACAACAGCCTCTATGGCGACACCGGAACTTTCTGCACAGAAACCGCCACGGCGATCCGCCGGCTCCTCACTGCAGTTGCAGCGGCCTTTACTCGATAAAGTTCTCTCAACAGTCAAGTCTCCTCCCGCGCCTAAAGCAGCACCTTTAACTTTGCCAGTTCCATCCAAATTCGAGAGTCCGCTGGAAGAACCGACGCCGTCATCACCGGAGTTTGTTCAACAACCGAAAGCTCCTCCGCTTAACAAACTAGCCACAGCGGCAATAGAGGCCCCCGTCTCCCCTCCAACCCACGCCGATGAACCTAAGCCACAGGCTGTCTCAACCCAAATTACTACGCCCCAGCCTAACTCAAACCCATCGCAGGAGAGAACTGTGCCAGCGCAAGTGAAACCCATGCCGGCACTATTTATCTTTTCGGACCGGGGAGCGGCACATCCGATTGTTGCGCTGACAACTTCACCGTTATCTTCTCACGAGAACCCTGTCCCGGAATTTCAATCTCCCACCGCGCCAGCCAAAAAAGTTGGTTCGGTGATGAGCATACCTGGGACAGCCCAGCGAGAATCAACCGCCAGTTACAAAAATCCGGAATTAGGGAACAAACCACCCAAATACCCGCGCCGCGCCCGTCGACAAGGCCTGGAAGGACGAGTGGTAATCACTGTTGCTGTCTCTAACAAAGGGAGACCACGCCAAGTCTTAGTCGCAGAGAGCAGCGGAATTGACATGCTTGACTACGCTGCCGTTAAAGCTGTTGAGCAATGGCGATTTCTTCCGGCACACCGTCGCGGCATTGCCGTGGACGGTAACGTTGTGGTTCCAATTGTTTTCCGCTTGTGTACTGATACGTACTCGTGTTCAGAACACTGGACCAACACTCAGACATTTTTCTCAAATTTTGGTGATACTCAGAAGAAATCCTCGTGGTTACCCTTTACAAAGGGTACAGACCAACTGACTCTTTTCGGTGCTTCTAACAACTAAACGATATGCTTAAACTTTCATATTAGGCACATAAAATATTTCATTAGTTGCTTAGCTAGCTATCTATAGAATTGTCCAAAAACAACTGACTCATCACGATACACTTATGAGACAAGATCAAAGGTCCTAATATGTCCTTGGACTAGATAAAACAATATTGCCAAATACTCGTGAATCGCAGCTCGCGACCGACCCATGCCCGTCGCGCTGGGCAGAAAATCTGTGATTGGCCCCAGTCCGGACTCTCGTTTGGGAAGGACAGCTGCCACTGCTGACACTACCAAACCCTGACGACGCAGACTTGCCGCCATACGTGTAACGTGAGCTGGCGACGTGACTAATAATACACGATTCCCTCCAAGCCTTGTTACGATGCGAGCGACGCCGCGGGCCGTCTCATAGCTATTTTTAGCGTCCGTTTCCAAGATGACATCCAAACCACTCAATCCTATCTGAGCGGCTAGTATTTTAGCCTCAGGCTGGGATTCACCACTTGGTGCACCCCCAGATAAAATCAAAGGCATGTTCAACATTTGACTCAATCGCTGGCCGGTCACCGCACGCTCAATGCCAGCCGCCGTCGACCACCAACTCCCATTCGAATCTCGGAATATACCAGCGGTCGGGACCAAGATTGCCGCATTATTAGCACTATTAGAGGTCATGACTTCGATCGACGAGATCGCTCCAGCCGCAAGTGGACGCGCCAACATTTTTGCGACTATCGGAAGACTCAGCGCAACCAACAAAACTGTAGCGGTAGCTATTAGGACAAAACTTAACCGTCGCCGTTTCCATAAAACTAGCCCAACTGCCACCATAAGAATCAAAGGCGTTGGAATTGCGATCAGTATTTCTAGGAGAGCACGCATGAACCTCAATAATCCTACCAAAATTGTGAAAATTCGGACGTATCTTAGCCAATTCCTGAACGCGCCGCCCTCAACTCATTAGGAGGCAGCCACCGCATTTTATTATGTTGGTCGTTAAAAAAAGGGAGACTAGAGTATATCCACGCCTAAGTACGGATCGGATTTCCCTTATGTTGCCATTTGCGTTAAAATTTTTAGTAGTTTAGAAGAATTTATGCCTCTTATTCTCTGGGTACACTTTGAGGGGAATCGGGGCACCGTCGGTGCGGTTCCAAGCCTATGCATCAACGGCCAGCAGGACTTTAAATTCGCAGTCGGAGTAGGTGGATAACCATGTCTCAGTCGACACACAATCATAACCCCGCCCTCACCGACCACCTCAGGTCGGTACATGCTGATTGGTATCAGCGGTTTTTGGTCATCTTTTGTGGCACGTTAGCCGTTTTGTTTTTCGCAACTGCGAGTGTAACAGCGAAAGCAGACGACGATGACCTTT
>PTKE01000031.1 GCA_002937585.1 Alphaproteobacteria bacterium MarineAlpha9_Bin6
TGCTTCCGGCGGCGGAATATTTCTCGGTCATACCGTCGCTTTTGACGATGGAATGAATGGCATGGGTTACGCAACGTGGACGGAATGCACCTACTGATCATGTAGCAAACCTGCAATTAGAATCTTTTTCGAAAGGCTCCGTTCCAACGGAGCCTTTCTTTTTGCGAACGTTTCGGTTCAGTGTGCAGAAGCCGGAATTCCTTAGCCAACTTGCATGAACATTCTGTCGGGCCGCTGTGACCACCGCGCACGATCAGAGCGAACGAAGAAAAGCGATCAGCGCGTCACGATCGACCTCGGACATGGAGAGCACCTCATCGCGGGATCTTTTGGCCTCACCAGCGTGCCACAGGACCGCCTCCATTAGCCCCCGCGCCCGGCCGTCGTGAAGAAAAAACCGGTGCATGTTGACCCGTTGGACCAGTCCGATTCCCCAAAGGGGCGGAGTTCGCCATTCGCGGCCCGAGGCCTCGAAATCAACTCGCCCGTCGGCAAGTCCCTCACCCATGTCATGGAGCAGAAGATCTGTGTAGGGATGGATAATCTGCTCCGCTAGTTCAGGCAATGTGGTGACCCTGCCGGTGGTCAGGTTGGGCGAGTGGCAACTTACACAGCCGGCGGATGCAAACAGTGTCTCACCTCGTTGCACGGCGGGGTTGTCAACATTGCGGCGTGCGGGTACCGCTAATGCTTGGACGTATAGTACAAGCTTTTCCAGACTAGGATCGTCGAGCTCGGGAGCGCCGCCATTAGGGGCAGTTCGGCAGGCGTTCTGGGAAGGTGAGCAATTATCAAAAGGAAGTACAGAGGTAGTAATGCCGATGTCACCAGAAGCCGCCAAAGCCACCTGATGGTATAGACTCGCTACATTTGCCTTCCAGCCAAACCGGCCGAGCTCTTTCTGCTTGGTAACGTCGTTCCAGACTCGGTTCATCTTTCCCGAGATCCCATCGCCGTCCGTGTCGTTCGGATCAGCCATATTTTGAATGGTGATCTCGTCTACAGCCTCGAGTAAACCAAGGCCGCAGATCGCCGGGGCTACCCGAGGCGAATACATTACGTTGTCGCCTAGTGGGCCATGATTAAGTTCAGCGAACTCATAAAGTGGTGCACGCAAGGAATAGGGTTGGCCATCCGTGAATGCACCCTCTTTCTCCCGGTAGCGGATCGTTACGCGTCCTTCCCTGGGGACGCCGATGATGCCTTTGTCTTGAAGCTGGAGGCCATAAACCGGATGCGGAGTGGGTCCTCCATTAACAGCTACACCAGGCACGCTGAGTCGAACCAACATGGATTTCATTGGTTCTTCCAAGCTTTTCGGTGGACGCCCGCGGCCATCTTTCAAGTGACATCCTGAACACGCGACCCGGTTGAAGGTGGGACCCAAACCGTCAATACTTTTTTCGGAAGCAGGTGCGGCAACCCAATTGCGGCGAAACAGGTGGCGACCAAACGCAAAAGCACGAAGACGCTCGGGGTGGAGGTTGGTGAGAGGCGTGGAGAATGCTTCACGGTTCTTTACGTATCCCGTCGTGTCTCCGCCCGATAGGGCAGTAGGTGCAAAAGTCTCCAGTGACACAGGAAACTCTAAATTTTCCCAAACCCAGAGATTGTAATCGACTGCGTAAGGCATTCCTTTGCCTGGTACGTATCGATCCTCTGGCCCGATCACAACCAGTGGGACACCGGGGAAGGGACGCGTTTTACTCATGTAAAGAGCATCCGCACCCAAGGAGGAATCCACAGCGAAACCAGGAATTAAAAGCAAGCAAAATGCAAGAAAACGTACCATTCAATTCACCTTAAAATTCTTCTCCAACGAAGAACACTATCCTCACGCTTAAATAGAGGCTCCTAATGCGTCTTTTGGCGAATCTTAGCGGAGGTCGCGTGCAAAGGCACGAATGTCTTCGACCATCAGGTCCGGTTCCTCTAACGCGGGGAAGTGCCCACCTCGCGGCATTTCGGTCCAGCGAGAAATGTTGTACATGCGCTCCATATAACTGCGGGGCGGCCATGGTAAAAATTCAGCAGGAAAAATTGCAGCCGCAACCGGCACTTCGATACGTTGTGAGCCAGCAGGCATCTCCCGGCCGCCTTCCTCGCGTCGGCCATAATAGATCCACGTCGCCGTATTAAACGACCCCGTCACCAGATAAATCATGATGTTGGTCAGTAACTCGTCTTTACTGTAGGCGCTTTCAATATCATCGCCTTTGGTATCCGACCACGTATTGAATTTTTCCACCAACCAGGCGGCAACCCCGACTGGGCTGTCCATCATCGCATAGCTGAGGGTCTGAGGTTTTGTCGACTGCTCATAATTGTAACCAGCCTCTTTTTCGAAAATTTGGCTGATGCGCGCGGCCCAGGCTTTTTCCTCGTCGGTTTGAGGTCCATCACTATGACGCATGCTCATCATATTGAGGTGTATACCCCTGCAAGGGGGTGCGTGATCGTAACCGAGCCAGCTGGAGATGGCGCTTCCCCAGTCACCTCCTTGCGCGATGAAAGACGCGTAGCCGAGCTTGTCGCTCATCAGTGAGGCAAAAATTTTTGCAATTTTTCTGGGGCCGATGGGCCGTGGAGGCCGTCCTGAAAAGCCGAATCCTGGAAGAGACGGCGCAATAACATCAAATGAGTCGGCCACGCTGCCTCCAAACCGTTCTGGATGGGTCAGGGGTTCGATTATCTTCTGGAACTCAAACACTGAACCTGGCCAACCGTGGCTAATAAGGAGGGGTATCGGCGCGGGTCCGCTTCCTTTCTCATGAATGAAATGTATATCGATACCATCGATCGGTGTGCGGAAATGCTGGAAGCGATTGAGTGACGCCTCGTGGAACCGCCAGTTGTACGTTTTCAACCAGTAGGTACATAATTCCTTCATGTAATCCAGATTGGTTCCGTAGGCCCAACCACCGTCGTCTGGCATTTCATGCCATTTATAGTTGGTCACCTTCTTACGGATGTGATCCAACGTTTCATCAGGTATGGCTATGGTAAAAGCTTCCGGCGAAATCATTAGTTTCCTGGTAATTGTTGTTTCAGATGTTGGTTCTACGAAATGGCTCGTTAAGTCGTGATGCTGTCGAGGCCAATTGCAAAGTTTAGATTTTTGCGGCGACACCACCGTCGACGTTGATGATCTCCCCGGTGATAAATCGCGATTGGCCGGAAACGAGGAATAAGACGAGGTTTGCGACGTCCTCCGGGTAGCCTGGCCCCGGGGTAATCTGCGTCATATCGAACATTTTTTCGAACACATGATGCCCGCCATCGGGATCCTTTAGGGTGCCGCGTGTCGCGCCAGGTGTCATGATTTGACCGGGACGCACGCAATTGATCCTGATGTTGTGGTTGCCGCCAACCCCTGCCATGTATCGGGTAAGCGCATCGACGCCGGCTTTTGCTGCGTAGTAGGACGGCGCAGTTGCACCAAACTCGTCGTACATCCGGGGGCTAAAACCTCTCTGTGCCGCGAGTGATGACATGTTCACCACTGCGCCGCCGCCGGCTTCAACGAGATGTGGCCAGACGGCCCGAGAAACGTAGAACGTGCCGTTCAGGTTGACGTTGATGACATGATTCCATTCTTCCGTGGAAGAGTTTGGAAAATCCCCGCCACCGCCACCGCCGGCGTTGTTGAATAGAATGTGAATTGCCCCGTAGGTCTTGGCTGCCTCAGTCACGGCTGTCTCCACCGAGTCGACATTGCCGACATCACAGGGGATGAACGTGGCTTCTCCTCCTCCCTTGTTAATGGAGTCTTGAACCTTCAGGCTCTCTTGTTTCCTCCTGGCCAATAGGAGAACTCGCGCACCTTCCTTCGCGAAACGACGGCATGTTGCTTCTCCTATTCCGCTGTTCCCTCCTGTGACGACCGCGACTTTACCTTCCAATTGTCCTGGCATGATTATTTCCTAATTCTAAGACGTAAACTGTAACGTGTAGCTAACTAATGAATTGAAACTTATAATCTCAATCATCTGTATCCGAGACACGCAGCACACGATGGGCCAATGTGTTTGGTGTTTTTATGTACGGCGGTCTAAGCCGCTCGGCCCACACCAAAAACACGTGCTGCGAAAGCTGGATAGATCTCCGAAATTTCTTCGGCCACCGGGCCACGAATTGTTGCCAGGGTGGTGGCGTCAGGGACAGGGGTATTCGGGACATCGCCATCTGGCATATCAAAGGTGAAGCCGGTCTGCTCGTAAATTTCGTTGACAGTATGGCCGGGGTGCACGCTTTGTAGACGAAAACATCGACGCGTCTTGTCGACCTCGAATAAACAGCGGTCCGTGATCAATTTGTAGGGGCCTCCTGGGCGATAGACATTCTCGTCCGAAAAACCTGGAGCACTGACAAAATCAACCTTATCGACGAGAGTGCGCCGCGTGTGTTCCAGGCGGAAGAGAATGACGCGCGGTACCACGTAGTAGAGATAACCGGATCCGAATGAGCCTGAGAATCGCGCTTTCGGCCGCCTGTAGTCACCGACTGAAACAAGGTTGATATTGGCCTGACCGTCAATCTGCGCACCGGAGAGGAAGAAGGCGTCCATCCGCCCTTCTCCGGCGATGTCGAAGATCTCTTTACCACCATCGGTGAAGAAATTGTTGTCCTCGCTTCCTAATATCGAGACCCGCATAGAGTCGTTGCTGCGGGAGCGGGCCAACAGGGCTGCCGCACCGGGTATGGGCGATGAAGCTCCTACGGCGACGTGGCGTAGTCCGTCCAGATTGCTGGCGATTGAACCGATCAAAAGTTCTTCCAGAAGAATATCGGCCATGGTGTTATTCCGCTGCTACTGCCGCGGTCTCAAACACGAATTCTTCCAAGTATTGGTGAAAGCCTTCTTCGGTCTGCGCCATTTTCACATATCGCAAAAGATGACTGTGGTCTGCTTCGTATCCACCGGGAATACCGATCGGCCAGGCTCCTCGTTTGGCTTCGGCTATGGCCGTGACGTATAGGCCGGGGATCGTACCGGCCTTAGTCTTCTCGTCGTCCATCAGATTGCCTTCGACGATGTCCTCCACCGTTGCGATGGTCTCGGCTGAGGCATGCGCCATCAGCATTAACTCGCGCCGCACTCCGATCCAGATATTGCCGAACTTGTCGGCGAGCGGCGCGTGCATGAGGGTTACATCGGGCCTCAGCGCGGGCAGGTAGACGATCGGGTCATCTTCAGCGAACGGGTTTTCACCGACTTTCCAGTCCGCACGCTCACGCAAAATGTCGGAACCGATCAGGCCGCGCAGTGGAATGAATGGGATACCCTTCTCAGAGGCCTGCAGTGCGGCGTGGATTGCCGGACAGGTTGCGTCCATCATCCGGATAGATGCTTGCCTGACTGCTGCTGTGAACCGGGGTGCCAGTCCGTATTCGGATAAGGTTACCGCCGCTGTCTCAACCGTCGCAACGCAGCCTGCCCCGATCAGCATGTCGGCCTGGAACCCCATGGCTGGCACGCCAATAAGGTGCAGTTCTTTAGCTCTGCGCTTGATTAGCGCTCGGGTGGTAGCCAGCGAACAATAAGAGTAGTCCGGCGGCAAGGCCACCTTTGCTCCATCCGGAATATGGGTAGCGAGTTCATCGACCGAAAGTCGGGTGGCAAGCATGGATGTTAGATCCTGAATTTCACACAAGCGCAGTTTATGGGTTCCCAGTCCCGGATCTTAGGGTATTCAACGCGCACCGTCATCTCATGCGGGATCGCTTGGTTTTTGAGTTTCATTTGATGCGTACTCGCACAGTGTCATGATAGTACGTGAGAAGCTCTGGAAGTTTGCGCTGTGGATAACTCCGATTCGCGCGCTGAGTTACGGTCGAGGAGGATTGGTCCCTTAGTGTATGCGAGAAGCGGCGCATCGGATGCGCGTTGCGGCGGTTCCTCACTCTGCCGCTGAGGACATTCCTGCTATTGCCTCCACTGACGGCGACAGATAGGTGCCCTGGCGGAGCAGTTCGCGTTGGACCAGGTGCGCATCGAGCTCGCGCGGGATTATGCCCGTATTCGCTGCTAGGGCAGCTGCGGTTCCGGCAGCTTGGCCGCTCAACCAGCATTGGGGAACCTCGCGCAGGAAAGAGTGTGAGCTGGGATCACAGGAGATGTGGCGACCAGCGCCTAGAACACCGTCAATCCCTTGTGGCAGAAGTGCTCCATAGGGCACCGATACATTAGGGAACTTGGGCGACAATGAGGTTGAGACGCCGATTTCATCGCTCCAAACCTTACCTTCGTTCCACTGTGTTCGTGTGACCTTAGCAAGGCCGACGAGGCGTCGGCTGTGGCGGACACCTATCTGGGGTGCGCCGAGCATCAAAAAGGCGTTGCTGAAGCCCGGGGCTTGGGCGCGATAGAATTCGAGGTGCGCAACGGTCAACCGGCGTGAACGAATTTCAACTTCGGTTAGGTCGTCGACATTGACTGCGGAGTACCCTGACAGTCGGGGTCCCATGAACAAGGCTATGTCATCGCGCCAACCGACGAATGGTTTCTCGAAAGGGCCTATTGTGTTGCGGCCCTGCGCCATCAGCGCCTTGAAGCCCTCTCTGTCTTGGGAGCGGAAGGCCAACCAGCGATTCATGTCGACACCGCCGAGTAAAAATGCGGTATTGATACATTGGTGAATATCGCCCTCATCGATATTCTCTTCCAGCGGAGCGCCGGCGCGGGCAAGCAGATCGGCGTCGCCGGTGGTGTCGACGATGACCTTGGCAAGGATTGCTTGTCGCCCGGCTTTGCTCTCGAAGATGGCACCCCGCATAACGCCATCCTCGACTATGGGTTCGGTAGCCCAGGTGTGGAGTATGAGGTCAACATTCTGTTCCTGTACCATTTGCAGCGACAGGGTCTTCAGCGCTTCAGGATCAATGGTCGGTGACCAGGTGACGATGCCGTGATACGCGGCGGTGCGCTGTCCCCAATAGGCTGCTGTTGCGGCGTCGCGCGAGCCCCAGTCGGCTCGTTCTGGGCCTTGGATAGCATCGCTCGGTAAGCGATCCATGAAATCGTGGGCGATGCCGCTGATGACCTGCTTGCCGTCCCAATCGGTCATACGGTCGATCCAGATTACCAGACCGCCAGTGGACAGTCCGCCGAGATGGTTATAGCGCTCAACCAGCATTACCTCAGCACCAATGCGCCGGGCTGAGATCGCCGCTGCTGTACCCGCCGGTCCACCGCCGACCACGAGCACGTCGGTTTCTGCGAAAACAGGGGTTTCACGCGCAGCTTCTCTGACGGTGCGAGTCGGCGCCGGTCGCCGTGGACCCCGGTCGCCGTCATCGAAGAACTCGATGCCTTGTTGGCCACCGATGCTATTGGTCAGATTATCGCCCGACATATTTGCCTCGCTTTTTGCCTGGAAGCATCGATTTCGGAGGCGGCCGCTCTTTTACGAACCAGTCAAAGATCTGCTCACCGTCCCAGCACACAACTCCTGGTTGAGAAAGAATATGTTCGAAGGTTTGGCGCACATATTTGATTCGGTGAGCCGCGCCGGACAGATAAGGATGCATGGCGATCGCCATAACTTTGGTTGTTTCATGGCTCTCCGCATAAATGGTCTCAAAATAGTCAAGCGCTCGTTTGAGGAAGATCTCGGAGGGATGATTTTGGATCGCCATCAGCACGATGTCATGTATTTCATAATTATAGGGGAGAGCCACAATAGGTTTGCTGGCTGTCTTAACCCACACTGGCTGATCGTCGAGCACCCAGTCACCGATGTATTCGATCCCTGCTTCGGACAAGTAATCAATGGTGTCATATGTTTGAGTCAAGCCTGGGCCGAACCAACCGCGCGGCGCCCTACCGGAGAAATTCTTGATGATTTTCACTGTTTTTTTGATAGAAGCACTTTCATCCTCAAGTTTGTGCATTGGAATTTGTTCATACGCATGGGCATTGAACTCCCAGCCGCTATCAAGGCAGGCTGTGGCGACCTGGGGATATTCCAGGCAAGTACGTGCATTTAACGTAACCGTGGGTCGTATGCCGAGTTCGTCGAGCATACGTTTGACTCGCCAGAAGCCGACGCGCATACCGTATTCATGCCAGCTCCAGTTCGGTGCATCAGGAATCATAGGGACTCCTTGGGGTGGCGGCAGTACCATGCGCGCCATTGGCCGTGTGATATCCCAAACTTCCAGTGCAAGGACAGGCCAGATAATCATTCGTGCGCCGTCGGCCAGTTTCAGAGGTTTGCGTTCGTCGATGCTAGAATAAGGCAGACGATCACCAGGTTTCATGCCCGTCATAATGGAGCTTCCTCTGGTGGTATTTCCGACAGGCATGACCCCACCAACCCAAAACAGGTATAGACGTTTGTCATCATCGTCTTTTTTCTTGCGTTCTTCACGCTGGTTACCCGAACCAAGACCATGCTTCACAGCAGCGTGTGATCAGGAGGCCAACCTACTTGCGTCGCGCTTGGACGATTAGGCCGACGATCGTTTTCTCGCCAAGGGATCGGCATGCCTCCAGTCGTTGAAGTCCTTCTACTAGTACCACGCGTTCGCGGTCGCGCCGGACCAGGATCGGCGTTCGCTGACCCTCTTCCAGCATGCTCTCGGCGATCGCATTTACGGCCACCGGATCGATTGTTCGCCGCCGCTTCATCGGCACGTATACGTCTTCGATCCTGAAAGTCTGATCCTCCAATTCTCTAATGGTGATACCCCTTCGCACGTCTGTGGAACCTAAAGTTCAAGTACTCGATCATACTACCTTCACCGGGGCAAGTACCCATCCGCCCTGGGTTGAAGGTCCAAATTTTTGGGGCCAAATACAATTCTATTAGTTTAAGTAGTTCGGGAAAGTTTTTTCAAGTTCCATTCCAGCATCATTTTTTTCAACGCTAACGGGTTTGAACTATTGCGACTAAAAGGTAGGTTTCGTGCCTATTATGGCGCAAGTAACAAAGCCTTAAGGTCCATGGGCCTAATTAACCCGCTGAATTGCATTAACGATTGGTGGGGCTGCCCTGAACAAAGCGGTGGATGCTCAGTCTGGAACTCGACCTGGATTGTGTGCGAACGATGCGGTTTGCTCTTCGATCGTTTTAAGCGCGGGCATCATCTGTCCAGGCGCGAGTGATGCTTCGAGATACGGTCTCAGACAATCTTTTTCCGAGCAACCGCAAGACAACGCAATTAATGTGATATGTTCTGTATAATGCGCCGTTGAAAACTTGTCCCAATCCTTCCATCGACATCCATTTGAGAGGGGTGGCAGGTGACCGAATAACGGTGCTATATGGAATGGGTGTATGCTTGGGAATGCTTTCGGAAGCTAGATACCGAAACAGGTTGGAGACGATAGGTGGCTCGTCAGAAGATTTTTTTTAGAAAGCTTCCGTGTTATCTATTATGTCTTGTCGTGAGTTAGTGTTGGCACAATTAGGCATATCTTGTGTACCAGAACTGCTTCGACAGCGACGTTAGCGATATAACATGCTAAACTACAGCTGCTCTTCTCTTAAAGTAATCTATGCCTAATAAATTGAAAGAAAATTACTGACATGAAGGTTGATCAGAGGCGGCCACTTTCAGAGCACGACACAGAAACCCAAACACTGGGCTGCAGACATTCAAATCCTGATAGTTGCAGAAATAATTCTACGGAGAAGAAATGCGCGTTTGTTAGGGACGATAATATTTGTCTATTACCACCCCGTTCATGGCTAAAGCTTTTCGAGGAGTTGAAGGGGTAACAACAGAAACCCTGTGACCATCGGCCGGGAGACCTATGCTCGTCGACACTTGGCAGACAGATCTAGTGTGGCGTTAAAAGCGAGAGTAGACGCAGGAAGGACTCATGGCGAACGCTGGGGTCGGACAGGCTTTGCCCTAAAATAAATAACAGCGTGACGGCGCGGTTCTGAAAGAGCCCTGTCAACTTGCGGACTTGTCGGCATGAACAAGGGTTGAACCTCGCCCATTTTGATGGAGACAACAGGGCAGGGCGGGAAAGAACATGCCAAAGATCGGATTTATCGGGGTTGGGCATATGGGCGGGCCGATGGCACGCAACCTGATCAAGGTTGGGCACAGTCTGAAGGTTTACGACCTGTCAGAGGTGGCTGTGAATTTGATGGTCCAGTCCGGCGCAGAACGGGCCGCGTCAACCCAGGATGCAGCGAAGGGTGTCGAGTATGTGATTACTATGTTGCCTGGTGGCGGCGATGTTCGTGAGGTGTTCCTCAACGATGGGGTCGTGGGCGCGGCAGATCAGGGAACGCTGTTTATCGATTCCTCCACTATTGACGTAGAGAGCGCGGTCACCGTCCATGAAGCTGCCAGTGCAGCAGGGTTCGAGATGCTTGACGCACCGGTCTCGGGCGGTACCGTCGGCGCCGATAACGCGACACTCACTTTCATGTGTGGCGGAGCCAAAGTGGCTTTCGATAGGGCGCAGATAGTCCTCGAAGGGATGGGAAAAAGTATCTTCCATTGCGGCGAGCGGGGTCAGGGGCAGGTTGTGAAGATCTGTAACAACATGGTAGCTGGAATCATCGCGCTTGCCACCTCGGAAGCGTTCGTCATGGGGGAAAAACTCGGAGTCGACCGTAGGGTTCTCTACGACATAATGTCGACCTCAAGCGCAAATTCCTGGGTTCTCAATAACGCATGTCCGTTGCCGAGTGGTGTGCCCGGCGTGGTGGCGAATAACGGCTTTAAACCTGGCTTCATGGCTAAGCTGATGCTCAAGGATTTGCGCCTGTCGCAGGCAGCGGCGCAGTTGGCTGGCTCAGCGACGCCTTTGGGTGCGGCCGCGGCGGCTGCCTATCAGCAGCACATCAACAACGGGCACGGGGACCTCGATAACAGCAGTATCTGCAAGCTGATAGACCCGGAAATCGAATAGCGCGATAATTTACTTGGAGCCGCTTCGGTGCGTCCGTTGTCGAGCGTCTCTAAGTCGATATACTACCGCTGACCGGATAAATAAATCTCTGGCGGAAATTATAGTCACTTTGAACATGGACCTACTGCATGATGATTTTGGGGCGCGGATCGATGGTATGGATCTGCGCGGTTCCCTGACCAAGGTGCAGGTCGAGGATATCCGGACGGCGATCGATACATACTCCTTCCTCGTATTTCCGGCGCAGGAACTCGACGACGATACGCAACTAGCCTTCACACGTTGGTTGGGTGAACCGGAGGCCAATCACACGCGCTTGGGACGGGACGGCGTAATCGATTATTTTGGTACCATCGGCAACGTACAGCAGGATGGCACCGTTTTGGGCAACAGTCATAAACAGACCAAGTTTTTGATGGGAAACAATATGTGGCACACGGATTCTTCCTTTCGGGAAGTGCCGAGCTTTGTCTCCATCAATTACGTGTACGAAGTGCCCGACGAGGGCGGTCAGACGCAATACGTAAGTGCGCGTAGTGCCTATCAACGGCTGCCGAACGAAAGCAAAAAAATGATAGATCCGTTGGTTGCTATCCATGACTACGTTTTTTCCCGGTCCAAGGTTGCTGAAGTAGATCCGTCTCACGCGGCGTCGTTGCCTCCGGTGAAACAGAAACTAGTTCGTGAGAATCCGGCTACTGCGGAGAAGAATTACTATGTGGGCGCTCACGCTAAGACGATTACTGGATGGGATCACATGTCAGCCCGAGGTCTGCTGGATGATTTGCTGGATCGTGCGACGCGTCCTGAGCACATTTATACGCATGATTGGGAACCGGGGCAGTTGGTTATCTGGGACAACCGTTGCCTGTTGCATCGGGGCACTGGCTACGACGCCGACAAATACCGCCGTTACATGCGGCAGACGCGTGTCCGCGGCGCCGGTCCGACTTTAGAGGAATAGCTTGCGCCGAGCCTTAGAATGGTATGCTACCCCCAATTGGTGTGGCATCTGCATTCAATCAAGAAAAAATGGAGAAGGAAACGCTTTTTTGAAGCTTGCTCGGGTCGCTTTTAGAATGCCGAACTTGCACCATCGGGGACGTTGGGCTTTGTGTCCCGTCGCGTATTTATGATCCGGCTTACTGATTTCTGATTTCTTAAGGCACACACTGGGAATTGAGTGCCTTGGTCCAAGGTCTCAGTTGCTCTTTAGGCTGGGCAAAGAATTGGGGATGTTTTAGAAATTGGTCAATAGACAAAGACAGTGATTGAAATCACAAGTGCTTTGACGCATGCAACGAGATAACAAGGGAAATCTTGAAAATAAAACCCCCATTTCGTGCAGAGCATATCGGTAGTTTGTTGCGGCCACAGTCTCTGAAGGATGCCTGGAAACGGACCGAGTCGGGAGCAATTACGAAGTCTGAATATTCCGCTATCGTCGACAATGCCATTATCGATGCGGTTCGTCTTCAGGAACAAACAGGCATAAAGGTAACTACGGACGGTGAATTTAGGCGGAAGTCGTATTGGTCTCATTTCCTTGAGGCGGTGGACGGTTTTGAAGTTAGGAAGTCTGATTTCAAATTTAGAGATGCAGGTGGAAACACGAGAGATTTTCTTGCGCCGTATGTTAAAAGCCGTTTCAGTCGGACTAAATCAATTTCAGGAAGCGATTTTGACTTTCTAAGTGGCATCACAACAAGGACTCCAAAACTCACCATGCCGTCGCCACCAACGATGCATTTTTGGCGTGGGAGAGATACATTCGACAGTGCCATTTATCCTGACGAAGAGTTATACTTTGCTGATCTAGCGAAGCTCTTTAACGACGAGATCAAGGATCTCGTCGCACGTGGCTGTACCTATCTGCAAATAGATGACGTTCCGCTCGCAATGCTTTGCGATGAGAACGTGCGAAATACGGTTGCAACAAGGGGTAATGATCCGAATCAGCTGGCTAAGCGTTATGCGCAGTTGATCAACGAAAGCATTTCTGATCTTCCTGAGGATGTTACGGTTGGCCTTCATCTGTGCCGCGGTAACTTAAAGGGTTCCTGGCTATCGGACGGCGGATATGAAGCCATCGCGCCTTTGATTTTTAACGAGATCGAAGTAGACGGTTTTTTCCTTGAATACGATGATCTCCGTTCTGGGGGATTCGAACCATTGCGTCATCTTCTACAGGACAAAGTAGTTGTACTCGGCCTGGTGACGACTAAGTCGCCAGATTTAGAAAAGGCCGACGACATCAAGCGCAAGGTGGATCGGGCTGCCCGCTATATCTCGATGGACAATCTAGCGATTAGTCCGCAATGTGGTTTTTCTTCGACAGTTTCTGGCAATCCCTTAACAATTGACGATCAGTGGCGCAAGCTGGAGTTGCTGGTCGAGGTTGCTGATGATATTTGGAGCGGCAACTAAACCCTCCGTGGCATGTTCTATGCTTATGTGTCGCATCTTGGCAGCACATTGAATGCGCGCCCCATTCATCGAGGGGCTTTCCTCTCCAGGAATAACTTGAATTGTGAACTGGGTGTAGCCAGCGTGGCGAAGGTCACCGATCTGAGGGCAGATCCCTCAGGCTTACTCTGGGTTCCAAAAAAAACATAATGGGACAGCCAAATTTGTTTTAACGCTACATTCGGGCCGAAAAAAATCTCTGTTCGGTTAAGTCACCAAACTTTCACGAATTAATGTATTGTCTCAGTTGTTCATTTTCTTTCACATAGATATCAATTAGCCGGCTAACTACATCTCCAATGGAGACCATTCCTAAAAGACGATCGCTTTCCAAAATGGGCACATGACGGATTTTATTTTTTGTCATCAACTCCATTAATTCCGAAGATTTTGTTGATAAATTACAGCTTATAAAATTACGGCTCATAATTCCCGCAACCACTGTGTTTGCAAGAGAAAGGTTTGATTTATCCAAATATCGTACTACGTCGCGTTCGGATACAATTCCCGTTGGTTTGTCGTCATTATCTACGACGACAACCGCGCCGACGTTGTGTTTGGCCAAAAGTGCTAACAGGTCCTGGATGCTGGAGTTTTCTGTGGTGGTGATGCATCCCCTTTCGGCTAGTCGATTTACCAGGTACGCCATTCCGTTCACCCTCGTAGCAAAAATAGAATCAGCAGTCCTTTCGATATTTTCGGTCAAAAGACCTTCAAACGAATAACGCCATGACAGTAGCGTAACGTCAAAATGATGTGCCCTGCAAGCGCCTGCCTTAAGTCATTGTATTCTCTGGGCACGAACTGCAATTGTGTCGCCGGTTTGGCGTGTCTTGGAGAGCACGGTTGCCGCCTTATCTGTACATTTTGATTCTCCGCTACTCTTTAGGGCTGGTTAAATTTAATATTGTGGGCTAGGGAACACTTCTGAGGAGCTGCTGCCTAATGCTCCTGGGACCACGAATCCAATCTGACCGGAAAAAATCATTTCTGCTGCGTGACTATATGCGATGTACGTGGATCTATTTGTTTAGTGTTTTTGAGTGACGCTGGATTGTCTGGTAAGATCTAAATGCACGTTGGGCATACACAGCCTAATTTAATATTATCTGTATAGTCCTGTGTGGGTTGCCTTTCGGCATACCCCGACTCCATCCGATTGATAGAGTCTTGGGGCCAACAAACGTTCAGGAGAATGACATGGCCACAACCGGTCGTCCTGTGGTTACAGCTAATAGGGTCAAGAACATGGCCAGCAGTGTTCGGCTATGTCTGGATGATACTAGAGCAGAAGTGGTGGCCCCCGTGGTGGAACAGATCTTCGGTCTGCTAGATGGACTCGATAAAGTAGTTCTTGGAGAAACTCCTCCTGCGTTCACTTTCAACGCTCACTGGCGGAAATAATTTCAATGGATCTACAATTCTCTTCAATCACAGAGGCTTCGGCCGCGATAAAAACGAAGAAAGTATCTCCTGTGGAGATAACGCAGAGGTGCCTTGATCAAGCCGAGCTTGTTCAACAAAAAATAAATCCATTCGTTGTATTGCTCGGCGAGCAGGCATTGGCAACTGCACGACAAGCTGAAACGGAAATAATGAAGGGGGACTATCGGGGTGAATTACATGGGATCCCCTTGGTTATAAAGGACCTTTGTGACATGGAGGGCTTGCCGACGACTGCGAGTTCAGAAGTGAGATTTGACCATGTAGCCAAAGACAATGCTGCGTGCGTGGATAAGCTAATCAATGCCGGTGCAATCATTATTGGCAAGACACATACCCATGAGTTTGCTTATGGGATTATTACGCCTAAGACGCGCAACCCTTGGGATGAAACCCGTATTCCAGGGGGTTCTAGCGGAGGGACAGCGGCAGCGGTAGCCAGTGGCGCTTGTTTGGGCGGCATAGGTACTGATACCGGCGGATCAATACGGATACCGGCGTCTCTATGCGGGACAGTTGGACTGAAACCAACTTTTGGCAGAGTTAGTAGGTATGGCGTTACGTCTCTGAGTTGGTCCTTGGATCATGTAGGCCCATTAACCCGCTCTGTCGAAGATGCAGCGATCATGCTTGGGGCGTTAGCTGGGTTTGACCCCAGGGATCCCGGTTGTGTGAACTTGCCCGTCCCAAACTACATGCCAACCGACAATAATATCCTCAAGGGTCTTCGAGTGGGTGTGCCGGCCAACTACTATTTTGACGCTATAGATCCTGAGGTCGAGGCAATCGTGCGTGAAGCTTACCTAACACTAGAGCGACAAGGGGCGTCCCTTGAGACTGTCAATCTTCCATTGGCCGAACATTATATGGGGGTTGAGTTCGGGCTTTGCTTGCCTGAGGCGAGCGCGTACCATCAGGAGATGTTGCGCGAGCGCGCGGACAGATACGAGGATGATGTCCGCACTTTCCTTGAAGCCGGGGAGCTTGTGCCTGCTACTGACTATATTAAGGCACTTCGCGTTCGTGAAGTAATCAAGCAAAGTTGGCAAAAGCTTTACGAGCGCATTGATGTGCTGGCAGCTCCTACTACGCCATCGACTGCCGCGAAGGTCGGCCAGGAGGCATTTACTTGGCCCGACGGGAACGAAGAATCCGTTACTAGTGCCTATGTAAGACTTTCGTGTCCAGCTAATTTGACAGGCCTGCCGTCGATATCTGTGCCATGCGGCTTCTCGACTGAAAATCTTCCAGTTGGCATGCAGATTCTTGGTCGTCCGTTCGAAGAGCAAATGATTGTGGACGTGGCAAATGCGTATGAGTTCGTTACCGATTGGCGTAGTCAGTCCCCGGACATCTAAGGTGTAGAAAGGGCGCAGTAGAGAAGTCTCTATGGAATCTGTCTTAACCATCGGTTTCAATATTCTAAGTTTTAGTTCCATTATTGTCTTAGTCGTACTGGGATTGGGAGTGATCGCCAGTATGATGAGGATTTTTAACTTTGCTCATGGAGAGTTTATGCTCCTAGGCGGTTATACAGCGTACCTTTTTTACATTTGGAATATGCCGATTTGGCTAGGGATTTTGGTGGCGCCATTCGTAGTCGCTTTTGTGGGACTAATACTGGAACGGACAATAATCCACCGATTCTATGCGGCACCAATCGTTGCCATGCTTGGGACTTATGCCATTGGCGTAATGATTCGCGAAAGTGTCCGAGGGCTGATTGGGGGTCTATACCATCAGGTTCCAGAGCCGTTGGTCGGATTCTTTGTGATAGGGGACATTAGTGTCTCGAAGTGGCGTGCGGTGGTTATCTTGGTGACTATCTTGGTAGTGAGTGGATCGTATTATTTATTGAAAAAGACAAGCTTTGGTTTACGAATTCGTGCAGCGTTGGAAAATCCTGAACTTGCGCGTGTTTCTGGCATATCAACTTCGCAAATCTATGCGGCGACATTCTCTTTTGGGGCGGGACTTGCAGGTCTGGCCGGGGCTATGATGGTGCCGCTGTTTACGCTGTACGCAGACATGGGCGTACGATTTTTGATTCAGGGATTCCTGGCGGTTATGCTGGGTGGAATTGGCTCGTTCGAAGGGCCGGTTTTGGGAGGCGCCATTATCGGCGTATTGACTGCTGGCCTGCCGCATTTAGTTAATCCGGTGCTAGCGGATGTGTTGGTTTTCGTAATTGCGATCATCGCAGTGAAACTGAAGCCGGCGGGGCTTCTATCAATGAGGAGGGAATAAAAATGACAGATGATACTGGAAGAAAAACGGAAGTTACCAGACGGCATTTGCTGCAAACTGCCATGTGGACGTCTGCGGCTGTTGCCACCGGCGCCGGCAGCTGGGTGATTCCGGCGCGATGGGCAAGTGCCGCTGATCCTATTAAAGTCGGCATAGCGACCGACTTAACAGGCCCGATCGGCTTTGCGGGAAATGCAAATGCGAACATCGCCAAGCTGGTAGTTGATGATATCAATGACAATGGCGGTATTCTTGGCCGTCCATTGGAAATACATATTGAAGATACGGCATCGAACGAGTCGGTGGCAGTCGGTAACGTACGTAAATTGATTCAGCGTGACCGTGTTGATGTGGTGCTGGGGGGCATTACAAGTTCCATGCGCAATGCGATCAAGGATGTGATCGTGGGCCGCGGACGGACCCTCTATATTTATCCGCAGCTCTATGAAGGACGTGAGTGCACGCCATACATATTCTGTACGGGACCGACCCCTGCACAGCAATGTGATGAGTTGATACCCTGGCTTATTCAAAATGGTGGGAAACGTTTTGCGCTGCCATCAGCCAACTATGTTTGGCCACACGTATTGAATGAGTATGCGCGCAAGGTAATTGAGAATAGCGGTGGTGAGGTAGTGCTTGAGGAGTATTACCCCTTGGATCAAGTAGAATATAGCGCGACCGTCAATAAGATCATGAACGAGAATGTTGATGTAGTGTTCAATACTGTTATCCCGCCAGGAGTTGGTCCGTTCATCAAGCAACTTTATGAGGCCGGGTTCCAAAAACGAGGTGGCAGGCTGTCATGTGTGTATTACGACGAAAATACGGTAAGTCTGAATGCAGCCCACGAGTGGGAAGGACTGGCAAGTTGCCTTGACTATTTCCGCGTTCTGACAAGAGAGGGTGACGACCCATTTAGTGCGAAACTGGCTGCAGCATATGACGAACGCTACTCGGGCAGCGTGTTGTTTACTGCGGGTAGTGCTGCAACTGGCATGTATCGGGGTCTGAAACTTTGGGAAGCTGCAGTAAATGAAGCAGGAAATGTGGACCGCGACGACGTTGCAGCGGCACTTGATCACGCGAAAATTTCTGAGGGTCCTGGAGGTCCAGCCGAAATGGTGCCAGGGAAATGGCATTGCCGGATGAATATGTACATCGCGGTAGCGAAGGCTGGTCAATATGAGGTCATTTCTCGCTCACCAATGGTAGATCCGAAAGAGTGTTAACTGGGTTGTTGTCCGCGGCGTGCCGTATGGTACGTCGCGGACATTTACCAATTGACACTTAAGTATTGGGTTGATCCTGGCTCCTGGCGGAACGAGATATTGGCATGGCTAATTTCGATAGCGGCACCAGCGGGGGATCGCGGATAGTCCGAAGGTTCCGGGTTATCACGATCATTGAATTATCGATGCTGGTAGTCTTCGCCTTTTTGCCTTTGCTGCTGAGCGTGGTTTGGTCCGCGGATGATTCGTTTTTTTGGATAGTATTTACCACGAAGGTGTTGATTCTCAGTCTGTTCGGACTCAGCTTTGATCTGGTCTGGGGCTTTGGCGGCATGTTGAGTTTTGGACAGGCCTTGTTTTTTGGCGGCTCCGGATACGTAGTGGCAGTGCTTGCGCGAGACCTCGACGTTTCTTCTGCGTTCATAGTCATACCGCTCTCGGTGATAGTAGGACTGATTTTAGCGTTATTGCTGGCAGCATTTCTCCTTGTTGCGCGGAAACCGCCTAGCTTGATCTTTATTGCCCTGGGTTCGTTGACGGGTGCGTATGCGGCGGAGCGCCTTGCGCGGGCGTGGTACTATTTGGGCGGACAGAATGGGGTCTCCGTGACTCACCCGCTCACTATTGGGAACATTGAACTTTACGAAGGTGTGGGGTTTTATTATCTCGCGTTCGGTTTTCTGTTCTTCGTATATCTCGGGTGCCGGTTCCTCGTGCGTTCGCAATTTGGATTGGTTCTGGCAGGCATTCGTCAGCAAGAGGAACGCATTAAGTTTTTTGGATATCAGGTTCAGACATATAAAGTAATTATGTTTACCCTTGGTGGTGGGATCGCTGGTCTCGCTGGTGGCCTATATGCTTTTCATGAGGGGTTTGTCTGGCCAACTTTGATGGGACCGACGTACTCGACCCAGGCTGTGCTATATGTCCTTTTTGGTGGTGTTGGAACGCTGGCCGGGGCGTTAATCGGGGTCGCTGCAATAGAGTTCGCGACAATGTTTCTTGCAGATTATTTCCAGAATATCTGGCCAATCATTCTTGGCGGATTGTTGCTTGTGGTGGTTGTGTTCCGCCCGACTGGTCTTGTTGGGTTGTTGGTATCGGAGCGAGAACGTATTGGCAGCTTCCGATGGCGTGGCAATAAAAAAGAAGAATCTGGGAACGAATGATGGCTTTACTCGAGGCCAACGGAATACGAAAAGTATATGGCGAGTTGACGGCACTCGATGGTGCAGAGTTAACGGTGGAATCAAACCAGTTCCACGGATTGATCGGACCTAACGGTTCTGGGAAAACTACACTTCTGAAGTGTATTGCGGGTGCCGAAACGGTTACCGCTGGCACGGTCTGGTTTATGGGCGACGAGATTACCAACAATTCTGCTGCTTCACGGGCCCGAAGTGGGATGAGTCTAAAATTTCAGATTACGAGCGTTTTCGATTTACTTAGCGTGTATGACAATGTCTTGCTAAGCCTTCAGGCCGATCAACCACCTTGGCCTTTAATCTGTTCTCGTACCAGGCGGGATTTGCACTCGGGCGTTATGAATATACTCCAACAGTTTCGTCTAGCGGCCCACGCTGATGCTCTGGCCGGGGAGTTGTCTCACGGCCAGAAACAATGGCTAGAAATCGGAATGGCAATGGCGCCGAATCCAAAATTGCTTTTGCTTGATGAACCCACTGCAGGCATGAGCCCGGAAGAGCGACGGGTTACCGGCGAATTACTACGACCAATCAAGTCCACGTGCTCGATGCTGATTGTCGAGCATGACCTCGATTTCATTAAGGACATGTCCGACGTGATTACAGTTCTGGAGCAAGGGCGCGTACTAGAACGCGGCACACCAAGACACATCGAATCTAGTGAACGTGTTCAGGAGGTATACGTTACTCGTGTTTGACGACCCGATCCTAAACGTGACTGGGCTATGCACCTATTACGGTACCAGCCAAGCTCTGTTCGGCGCCGAGATCTCGGCTCCCCGCATAGGAGGTGTCGCTATTCTGGGACTGAACGGTGCGGGGAAGACGACCCTTCTGAAGAGCATCGTCGGTGAGTTGCAGCCAAGAAAGGGGCAAATCACGTTTGACCAGGAGGACGTGAATCACGTTCCAACGCACCGTAGAATTCGCCGTGGATTGGGTTATGTGCCCCAGGAGCATGCTGTTTTTGGCGAATTAACGGTACGTGAGAATCTGCTGGTTGGTGGTATTACCAGCCGAGATAAATCAGGCATCGAAGAGGTGGTAGAAATTTTTCCTAAACTGGGGGAGCGGATGGCGCAGTATGCCGGTACGCTGAGCGGCGGAGAGCGAAAAATGCTGGCGATTGGTCGTGCATTATTGTCAAAACCCAAACTGCTGCTCCTTGATGAGCCAACGGAGGGCGTGTGGATTGGTGTGATTGAAGAAATAGCGGAGCGGTTGGAAAAAATGGCTTCCGAGATAAGTGTGGTCATAGTGGAGCAGCATGTAGAACTTGCGCTTCGCATCGCTAGTCACGCCTTTGTCATGGATAGGGGGCGTACGGTAATGGATGGCACTTGTGACCAACTTAAAGATGACCCGCAGTTTATGAGCTATCTCACACCTTAGGCCTTTCAATGAGAGGAAAATCTCTGAAAGAGGGTTTCTAATTTTGTCTGAGGATAATTACTTGAGGATCGGTATGTTTTTTGCGTAGAGCTAGGCTTTTTCCGTTTATTCGGTGTAACGAAACCACTGATCCAATAAGGAGGGAAAAATGACGGTACGGCGCCCCACACTGGAGCAGTTTCTGGACATTGCTGATGGCCTCGGTATGTCACTGAGTGACCGTGAGACGCAAATCTTCATGGAAAATTTTGATGCAACGTGTGCTGCGTATGATCTGATAGATCAAACGCCGGATTATCTTCCCGAAGTCAAGTACCCACGTAAAACCGGTTTTAGGCCGAACCCAGAAGATAACCCCTACAATGCTTGGTATTGGAAAACCGAGGTACAGGGTGCTGACAGTGGGCCGCTCAAAGGCAAAAACATTGTCCTTAAGGACAATGTTTCGCTTGCTGGTGTTCCCATGATGAATGGTGCATCGACATTGGAGGGATATGTGCCAGAAATCGATGCCACGGTTGCCACTCGCATTCTTGACGCCGGTGGCACGATTGTTGGCAAAGCCGTGTGCGAGTATTTCTGCCTTTCTGGGGGTAGCCACACTAGCTCACCGTTGCCAGTCATAAATCCGCATAAACCGGGTTATTCAGCGGGCGGTTCATCGTCTGGATCTGCTGTGCTGGTTTCTATCGGGGAAGTTGATATGGCAATTGGTGGTGATCAGGGCGGTTCGATCCGGATGCCTGCTGCCTATACGGGTATCTACGGCATGAAACCAACACACGGCCTAGTCCCATACACTGGGATCATGCCTATAGAATCAACTATCGACCATACAGGACCGATGACTGGCACGGTCGAAGACAATGCCTTGTTACTTGAGGCAATTGCCGGCGAGGACGGCATGGATCCCCGCCAATACAGCGTTAAGACGGCTAAATACACGGATGCACTTGGTAAAGGGGTTAGCGGGCTCAAGATCGGCGTAGTTAAGGAAGGCTTCGGACACGAAAATTCGGAAACAGATGTTGATGAGAAGGTGCGAACTGGTGCAAAACTATTCGAAAAAATGCAAGCCACCGTCGAAGAAATTTCCATTCCAATGCATTTGATGGGACCCGCTATTTGGACACCCATCGCCATCGAAGGTTTGCACTGGCAGATGATGCTCGGCAATGGCTTTGGGATGAACTGGAAGGGTTTTTATTCGACTAGTTTGATGGATCGTCATGCCCAGTGGCGTGCAAGGCCGGACGAACTATCAGCTACGCTCAAGCTGTGTATGTTCATGGGAGAGTGGTTTATCAAAAAATACAATGGAAGGTTCTACGGCAAGGCTCAAAATCTTAGCCGCAAGTTACGCGAGACGTATACGAAGGTATTGCAGGAGTACGATTTACTTTTAATGCCTACTCTTCCGCTCAAAGCCACCAAGTTACCGGAACCGAACTCCGAGGTTGACGAGATCATCGCTCGGGGCCTCGAGATGCTAACCAATACTTCTCCCTTTGACGTAACTGGTCACCCCTCTATGAGTATCCCGTGTGGAATGGAAGATGGCCGCCCAATAGGGCTAATGTTGACGTCAAAGCACTTCGATGAAACGACAATTTACAGAGCTGCTCACGCCTTTGAGCAGGCTGGAGATTGGAAGTCCATGTGAATTTGATGGCTGCAGTTGTTAGGTAGGGATTGCTGCGGCTGAGCATTTCGATCTCGTTCCTATAACTCGCTAGAGTCGCAGTTTTTAAACTCTCTTGTCGAGGTTTCAAAGAAGATAAGGCAAGCTCTGCCATCAGATGATGGCGCTTGCGCGTCTATTTGCGCATGTACTGTGCACCGAGGGCTCTTGTTCGAAACTCAACAGTAAGATTGCATAAATGTGTGGTGCTCCTGCTAACGGCCCTCCCATTCGGGCTTGCGTTTTTCAAGAAAAGCCGTAATGCCTTCTTCCGCGTCTTTGGAATTGTATGCCCGTATCATGACTTCATTTACATAGTTGTACGCATCTCTCCGGCTCATCTCTAATTGGCGATAGAAAGATTCTTTTCCAAGTGCGACCGTGTAGGAGGACTTTGATGCGATATCGCGCGTCAACTCATTGACCCGAGCGTCCAGCGCTTTATCTGGAACAGCTTCGTTGATTAGGCCGAAACGAGCTGCGGTTTCAGCGTTGATTAGTTTGCCACTGAGTAGCATTTGCATGGCATGTTTGGGGGAAATAGTGCGACTTACCGCGACTTGTGGCGATAAACACCAGAGGCCTATATTTACGCCTGGTGTAGCAAACTTTGAGCTTTCGGAGGCGATTGCAAGGTCGCAGGTGGCCACCAACTCGCAGCCAGCTGCTGTAGCAACGCCCTGTACCTTGGCAATGATTGGTTGGGGCAAATCGAGCATGGTTTGAAGCATTGAGGCACAGACGATATTCGCGGCGCGTTTGTCTTCCGCATGCTTGGTGTTGAGGCTTTCATTGAGGTCATGGCCAGTGCAGAACAATCTTCCATTTGCTGTGATGATGATAACTCGGACGCTAGGATCTTTTGCGATAGCTTGGAAAGTTTTTTGAAGTTCGTTAACCAGGTCGTGGGATAAACTGTTGCCCGATTTCGGACGGTTTAAAGTCAGTGTGGCCACGCCCCCCTGGTCGCTGCGCAGTAGTATATTGTCTTCTGGCAGGGCAGTTGCGGTCATTGTTGACATCGGTCAGTACTTTCCCGTTTGTGAAGTAAATTCATCTGAATGACTGGGCAGGTTTGGAGAGATAAGTTTTCGAACGAATTTTAATAGCGGGTAACGCGATGAAACGGACTCCTAACGCTAAATTCATAAGCAATTGAGTTTCATACTCGATTCCTGCTGTTTCAGACAGAGTCTATCAAATCGTATTTAAATATTGGGTGGCGGAGTGGTTCATCGGAGTTGCTTGATGGCGCCGCACACTGTCACTGCTGACGGAATCGATCTACGTTTTCAGGAATTAGGAATCTGGCACCCATTTCAGGATGTGCTGGCCAACAGCTACAGTTTCATCTTTTTGGTTGATTATCTCGATATTAGATAGCGAACGCCGCCGTTCCGTGTCGATTTCAGAGATAGTATAGGTAATCGTCACGGTATCGTTGATGTACACAGGTTTAATGAAGCGGATGCGATCATAGCCCAAAGAGACTGGCGTCTCATCGATACCTTTCTCCACACAACGGGCAATCATCATCGTGGAGGTTGTAGACATGAAACCAACAAGTAGAGAGCCGTGTGCGATACGGTGCTTGAAGGCGGACTTCGCCATGTATTGTTCGTTGACGTGGTTTCCCGAGAAGTCTCCGGTAATACCTGCAAACATGTAAATGTCACTTTCACCGATCGTCTTGGAGAACGTAACTCGTTCTCCAACGTCTACATGGAAGTCCGACAAATGCGCCTCCAGGCTGAAGTTATCTTGTGTCAGACTACATATGCCGCACTTGTATTGGTAGCAAGTCCAAAGTGGGTCAACGGGTTTAGGTGTGGTGTTTACGTTAGATTACTTCTAGCAAAGTGGATGGCGAGACAGCACATACTGAAGAGCCTCAATTATAACTGGTCATCAACTCAATACCATTAAGAGAGGCTAGAAAGCATCGGTCCCAACTATCTTCCACCTAGCGATCATTATGTCATGCTTCCCAACAGCCTTGATATTTGTTCTGCAATCGCGCCGATTCAAATTATCGCTAGCTGGTTGGAACGAACTAAAGGAACATGTAATGACAACACTTAGCGGACGCAATGCTCTTGTGACCGGTGGTGGCAGCGGAATTGGGCGCGCTGTGGCTCTGGATCTCGCTGCTGCGGGGGCTGCAGTAACGGTCTGCGGACGTCGCGACAAACCTTTGGACGAAACAGTGCGGATGATGCTCGCTGCCGGAGGTGATGCGGATGCAATCGTTTGTGATCTGACGCATCCAGACTCAATCGAGAATTTGGCAGAGAACCTAATTAAGACTCGGGGCGGTGTGGACATTCTGGTAAACAACGCTGGGTTTAGCTCCAAAGTCCGTAGTACTCGCCATATCGGTGCCAAAGAATGGCGCAGTGTGATGGACGTCAATACGCTGGGACCCGCCATGCTCACTCGCGCCCTGCTTGCACCGATGATCAAGAAGCATTTTGGTCACGTGGTCATGATCTCTTCCATGGCTGCCATTCGGCCTGGGGTAATGGCGGGCGCAGTTTATAGCTCAGCTAAGTCTGCCGCGCGTGCATATATGGATGTTTTGTCCGCCGAGGTACGCCAACACGGTGTTCGTTGCACAACTATTTTCCCTGGGGAAGTCGATACACCTATCTTGGACAATCGTGCGCTGCCGCCGGACGAGGAAACCCGCCGTCTGATGATGCAGGCAGAGGACATTTCTGCAGTCGTAATGATGGCGGTATCACTGCCCCAACGGGCGAATGTTCTGGAGATCGCAATCACGGCAACGGTTCCCCGTGACATGACTGAAGATGTCAAGGCGGCGTTGGTACGACAGTGCTAGGAGCCCTTTTATTTATCGTAAATTGTGCTCTATTTTGGAGAAACTTCTATGGCCAAAATGCGTTCAGATGACTGGCGAGATGGTTGACGGAGACCTCGAGATGTCGTCAACAGTGGGTGAGCACAGTTTTGTTATCCCATTTGATTGAACTAAGAGCCCAAATAAAGCACCTTCCATGGTTGATATTCTAACTTACTACAATCAACACCCCATCAACGAGTCGACTATCAACGACGCGCTTCTGCGTGCGGGAAGCAGTCTGGAAAACTTGGCCCCCGAGGACTTGTTTGCTCACGATCAAGATCACTATGGAGGCTTGGAAGCGGTCGACGCTCTGGCCAAGTCCGCCGCCATCGATGCCAGTGACCGGGTGCTTGACGTATGTTCGGGGATGGGCGGTCCAGCACGGTATTTAGCGTCCCGTTATGGTTGTCGGGTTATGGGCCTTGACCTCAACCGCTCACGGGCTCTTTCTGCGGCACGCTTTACCGCCCTCGTTGGTCTCGACGGTAAAGTCTCTTTCGTATGCGGAGATGCTACCTCCATGCCCTTTGAGAATCAAAGCTTCACCCGCGTCATTAGCCAAGAGGCTTTTCTGCATATTGGAGACAAAGAAGCTCTGTTCGAGAATTGCCAACGGGTATTGGCTCCCGGCGGGCGTTTGACGTTTACAGACTGGGTTGCCTCTCCTCGTTTGACGGAGTCCGAGCGTTCAATACTGGGTAAAGGCATGGCAGCCGCAGCGATTCACCAAAAAGACGAATATGTGAGTTATTTATCTGCGGCTGATCTGGCCGGTGTTGAGGTTGAGGATCTGTCCGTCTGGTGGAGAGACATTTTGCGGAAACGGCTCGAGATGTACCGGGAGAAAAGCCAGGACAGTGAGCGTTTGTTCGGTGCTGCACGTTATCGCGAATTTATGGATGCTTACGAAATATTTGTTAGTGTAATCGAGGAGGGTAAGCTGGGCGGGGCTCGATTCACTGCTTTCCGGTTGGCACAGTGTTAAGATAACGGCGATGTGCTACGCAATTCACGGCATTGTC
>PTKE01000032.1 GCA_002937585.1 Alphaproteobacteria bacterium MarineAlpha9_Bin6
TGGACGATCGAGAGTTATCGTTGCGGGAGATGGCCGCGCTCGTCCAAAAATTTGATTTGCGAGCGAGGCCAAGCAAGCTGAGCGAGGCTCAACTCGCAAAAACACTCCTAAAAAGACAGCAGATCTTACGATTGCATAATGGCAGATATTTAATTGCACTTCGCTACACCAAAGAAAAAGATGGATCGAGAACTCTTTTAATTATCGATCCGAGCCAGCCGGAATCGAAGTCCCAAACTATTGACCTCGAGGAAGTAAAGAAGGTTTGGCATGGAGAAGTGTTGCTTCTTAAAAAGAAGTTACGATTGTCTGATGAAAATCAGGAGTTCTCTGCGAGTTGGATTATCGGCGAATTGGTCCGGAACAAAGTTGTTTTAATACAAGCTATCGTTATCGGATTGTTGGTCAACATTTTAGCTCTGGTACCCGCAGTTTTTATGATGATAGTCCTTGATAAAGTCGTAAATTATCAGGCCTATTCCACCCTTTACGTTATTACTTTTGGTGTTTTGTTTGCCTACGTCGTTAACGGATTTCTAGGATATATTCGAACTTTTATACTCGATTTTTTGGGTCAAAAAATCGATGCAAAATTATCCATACGAGCCTTTGACGCACTTTTAACGTTGCCCATGCAGCGGTTTAATCGTGACTCCGTTGCCTTGCAAAGGATACCCCAACAAGTGGGGCAAGTTAAAAGTATCCTGAGCCAAAGGATATTCCCGACTGTTTTGGACGCGCTTAGCCTTTTTGTTTTTGTACCGATCCTCTTTTTTTATAGCCCGATCCTCTTTTTCATTGTCCTTGGTTTTGGTGTGGTTGGGGCGATACTGATGATTTTTACTGGGAATCGCCAGAGGAAAGCCCTTGGCGTGTCATCGAGGCTCGACAGACGGAGACAGGAACTGTTGTCCGTAGTGGTGAACGGTATCGAAAATGTGAAAGGCCTTGCGCTGGAACCCTCTTTGCGGGAGGTGTGGAGGGACGCGGAAGCCGAGTATTTGTTAGCGAACGAAAAAACCCAGCAACTAGCGGCGATCCAGTCAAATGTTCAGACCACCATGCAGCAACTGATGACGGCTGCTGTTATTTTTGTAGGTGTGCACTTGGTCTTTGGCGGAAGCGTTTCCGCAGGGGTATTGGTTGGTTTTAATATGCTGGCATCGCGCGTATCCCGCCCAATTACTCAGTTAGTGACGTTAAGCACTGAGTTTTCTCGTCTATCACAAGCAATTAAGTCTCTTGGTTCGGTAATAAATTCGGCATCCGAAACTTCAGTCAGGGGGCAAAAGCCTCAGCTCGAAGGAGGGATTGAACTCAAGAACATACACTTTGAGTATGAGACCGATGTACCGATTTTGCAAAGCTGCGATATGGTGATAGCACCTCGCCAAATTGTTGGTCTTACGGGCAAAAGTGGCTGTGGAAAGAGTACGGTCGCAAAGTTAATCCAAGGTTTGTACAGGCCACAATCAGGGTCAGTGTTGTTGGATAATATAGATCTGCGATTAATGGACTTAAGCCATATTAGGTCGCAGATCTCGCTAGTCGGCTCCGAGAGTTATTTTTTCCAAGGTAGTATTTTAGAAAATCTGCGACGGCCAATGCCTAGTGCCCCGATGGAACGAGTTCGGTGGGCTACGCAAAAGGTAGGGGTGCACGAAGAAATCGAAAAGATGCCCCAAAGCTATGAAACAATACTCGAGGAGAATGCATCTAATCTTTCGACCGGAATTCGGCAAAAATTAGCTATCGCGAGAGCGCTTATGCGAAACCCACGGGTCTTAATTTTGGACGATGCGTTCAGTGGGTTTGATGTCGAAAGTGAAATCCATCTGTTTGAGACCCTGGCGGATATAGCGATTGGTCGAACTATTTTGATGATTTCGAATCGATTATGGCACTTACAGTTGTCGAACAAAATATTCGTTATAAACGAGGGCAAGATAGAGCAATCAGGCTCCATTGACGAGTTGAGAAATGTGCCAGGTTTTTTCAAAGATACCTATGAAAGGCAGTTGCGAGTTATGGCTTCCAGCTTCACTGAACCCGGGACTCACGCTGCCGAAACGAAGGCACTAAAAAGTGCCTGAGAGCAATCCGCAAAAACAGTCTGTTCTTCGTACGTTGGCCGCGGGCGATGTGCTTTTTAAGGAAGGTGATGTCGGCAACGTCGCTTATGTCGTCGAATCCGGAATGATCGAAATTTGTCGGTTTACTGGAGAAGACTACGTAACTCTCGTGGAACTTGAAAAGGGCGCACTCTTTGGGGAAATGGCGTTGATCGATAGTCAACCAAGAAGTGCGATGGCGAGAGCAAATGGTGAAGCAGTTGTAAAAGAAATAAGTAAAGAAGCCTTTTTACAATATTTGAAAAGTTCGCCAAACGTTGCGTTTAATATGATGCAGCAATTAGCCGGTCATGTGAGAACTGCAAACGAAAAATTATCCGTAGATGCTTTTTCCGACGCAGGTTCGGAGGATGGCGAGGGCATTTCCGTCGATCAATTAGTTTCAATTAAAAAGGAAACTGCAAGTGAAAAGAAAATCACCGAACTACTGGATGAATTCGATCCAGATATCGACCGTTTGAGAAATAGAAAAATTCCAAAACCAGTAGTGCAAGCAACAATTGTGCTCTCGGCAATCTTTGTGTTTTTAATAATATGGTCGATTGTATCAGTAATAGATACCACGGTATCAGCGAATGGTCGGATAACGACATCGACGCCAAATATCGATGTGCAGGCGAACTATAGTTCTGTTGTCAAAGAGGTATTGATAACTCGTGGCCAACAAGTCGTAAAAGGCACACCACTTGTTGTTTTTGACTCTACGTTACAGGAAGCCGATTTACAAAAAATCAACAATAAAGTGGAAGCAACCGAGGCGAGAATTGAAAGGCTTCTCATTGAATTGGCAATGCGGGAGGGGCCAATTGATTTTGAACCTGCGCCTGGGAGGCAGCGAGATATTTTTCGCGATCGCGTTTCTCAATTTCAAGCAAAAATAAACTCTCTTGATACCGATATCGAAAAAGTTTTTAAAGAAATAAGTTCAACACAAGAAGATGTGAGAATCGTCAATGAGCAGCTTGCGATTGAACGGACGCTTGAGGAAGCAAAAACAAAATTATTTGAAGAAGAACTAATATCGAACACGCAGTTATTACAATCCAAGAGCAAGCGCCTTTCCGTAGAACGGGATTTCCAACGGACTAGCAATAAATTATCGGAGCTTAGGTCCAAAAGCTCCAATGCTTCGGCCAACAAACAGGAATATATAAGTCAATGGTACGCAGGTATTAGTGATGAATTATCCTTGCTTGAAGACCAGAGCGATTCTCTTAACCAGGAAGTTATCAAAATTCAACGCGAGTCCGTCGATGTAACATTGTTTGCGCCTGTGGATGGTTTGATTCTGGAATTACACAGGCTTTATACAGGCGCCGTTTTTACCGAGGGATCGGTGCTCGTAACTATGGTTCCCACCGGGGGAGACCTGGCGGTCGAGTTTGATATAAGTCCAAAAGACATAACTAAGTTAGTTCCTGAGTCGCAAGTCACGATCCAATTAGAGGCATTACCAGCGCAAAAACATGGTGATTTGTCGGGAAGGCTTACCTACATATCTGCTGATACGGTCGCAGAAAATTTAGATGGCAAACCGGAAAATACATATAGGGCATTAGCGGAAATTGAAGAAATAAAGCTTCGTGATACGCCACCAAATTTTCGTCTGATTCCAGGAATGAAAGTAACCGGAAAATTCAAAGTCGGAGAACGACGCTTGATAACCTATTTCATCTATCCAATCTTGAGGACCATAGGCAGTAGTTTTTCAGAACCGTAGCGCCTTAGTTTTTAAAAAAATTTGATACTCTGGGCCAGGCGCTTAGTGAAAGACCGCGTGAGCATCATGGGGGATCGTTTTGGGGCCTGATGGCATGTGTTTCCGTCTGAGAATATTTTTCTGTAGCTTCATGGGGGCAATTCTGTTTCCCCCCTTGTCTAATGCCAGTGCCGAAACTTTAACGGAAGCGGTTGAAAGGGCGCTAACCAGAAGTCCGGAGCTCAATGCCGGGGAACTTTCCTTACTGGAAGCAGACGAAGGCGTGTATCGGGCGCAGTCCGCCTGGCGGCCAGATGTGAGTTTAAAGATAAAAGGGGGAAGAAAGCGAACAACGACGGATACAACGACTTCTCTTCCCGATACGACATCCTTCAATCCTATTTCTGCAACCCTTTCGGTATCACAGCACCTAGTCGATTTTGGAGAAACCAGTGCGGTAATCCAAAAAAGTAAGGTCCTAAAAACAATATCGGCTGAACAACTCAGAAAAACAAAACAAGAAATTATTATTGGGGCGATATCCGCCTACATAACGGTTTGGCGAGATCTAAATCTATTAAAGGTCGCAGCAAATAACGAAAAAACTTTAGGAAAGCAGTTCCTGGCTACAGAAAAACGGTTTTCACTGAGGGAAGTGACTCGAACAGATGTCTCTCAGGCAAAGGCACGTTTGCAGGATGCAATTTCTCGTCGTATTTCGGCAGATTTAACTCTTCAAGAATCGCTGGCAAATTACGAGGAAACGATCGGGCCAATAATTAACTTGGAAGAGATCTCATGGTCTGTCGATATTCTTGGAGGGTATCAACTCCCTTTCACGATTGAGGCAGCGCGGAATATAGCATACGCGAAAAACTCCGGAATGAAGCAGGTGCGATTGGAACATCAGCTAGCGAAATACACTGTGTTAGAGAAAAGGTCAGCTTTGCTGCCGACAATATCTGTCGAAGCCTCTTTATCGAATGCTCGAAATTCGTTAGCCACCATAGAGAGATCGAGAGACTTGAGCCTCGAAGGCGTCTTAACAGTCCCGCTTTATGACTCTGGAACATCATGGTCTAATTTGGAAAGTGCGAAAATCGAAACACGCATTCTTTTAGAGAATGAAAGATCAAAGAAGCTGACCTTGGATCGTAAGATTTTTTCTCTTTGGAATACCTTGCAAAGGACAGATGGACAAATTTCCTCTATTGAGGCTTCAATCGAAGCTAACAAAACGGCGCTGCAAGGTGTTCGACGAGAAGTTGAAGTGGGTACTAGGACGACGCTAGATCTGTTAGATGCTGAAAATGAGTATGTTCAAGCTGAAGCCAGTCTTATTTCTGCCGCGCACGATAAATCGCAATCCCACTTTTCACTAATGTTTGAATGTGGTCTGTTAGACGAAGCCTTTGCTTATTAATAAAGTCATGTTTTTGATTGCATTCGGTTGAACGTTTCTCAAATTTTCAATTGCAATTCGAATCGAGGCCTCACACGCGAAACCGGTGAAATCTACTCTGTTGTAAAGGCCAGTATTGGGGTTGGAGGAATGAATGATGGGCAGGCTTGAAAACAAAGTCGCATTGATAGTTGGTGCGGGTTCGGTTGGCCCGGGATGGGGCAATGGAAAGGCATGTGCAGTGCTCTTCGCGCGTGAGGGTGCCAAGGTATTTGCAGTCGATATTAATGCAGAGTCGGGTGAGGAGACCAGATCGATAATTGAAGAAGAGGGCGGGGTCTGCAGTGCCTACCAAGCTGACGCCGTTAAATTTAAAGATGTGACCGACATGATGGCGGCTTGTGTTGCCGAGTATGGCGGTATCGACGTACTACACAACAATGTAGGGGGTTCGGTTCCGGGCGGCGTAGTGGATATGCCTGAGGATGTCTGGGACGCTAACATTGATTTGAACCTAAAAAGTGCATTTCTTTGTTGTAAATATGCAATACCGGCGATGCTTGACGGCGGAGGTGGATCGATCGTGAACATTTCTTCGGTTGCAGGAATGCGCTATTTGGGGCGAGATATGATATCTTATCATGCGTCCAAGGGTGGTCTGATGGAGTTCACGCGGGCAATTGCACTCAAGTATGCTGCGCGAGGTTTGCGGGCGAACACGGTGTGCCCCGGTTTGATGAACACTCCTTTGGTAACCGCCCGTATCGCTGACCAATATGGCGATGGTGACGCTGCAAAGATGATTGCGGCGCGTGACGCCATTTGTCCCTCGGGGAAAATGGGAGATGCTTGGGACGTGGCTTATGCATCACTTTACCTGGCCTCCGATGAAGCCAAATATGTCAATGGCACAGAATTAGTAGTGGATGGTGGTCTAACCGCTCGGTGCGCATGAGTCATTGACTGTGTTTGAACACCAACTTTTTGTGAATGCGGTTTTATCTGGCCTGTTACTCGGCGGCTTTTACGCTTCCGTTAGTGTCGGGTTAACTCTCGCATTCGGGCAATTAAACATAGTCAACATAGCTCATCCAGCATTTGTAATTCTTGGTTCTTATACCGCGTATATAACCAACCTCTTGTTGGGTCTAGATCCAATTGCCAGTGGTGTTTTGTTTATGCCAGTATTTTTTGCCGGGGGCATTGTGCTTTACCGGATTTATCATGTTTGCTTCGAGGCACGTGGGGACGAGTCCCTGCGCGGGTTGGTATTTTTCTTTGGCATCATGTTCGTGATCGAAGTCGGGTTAATCATTGCTTATGGCGTCGATTATCGTTTCGTGGAAGCTGCATATATAGGTGGCACGGTGGGATACGGTGCGATCAATCTTCCGCTGCGGATGGTTGCGCCGTTCATGGCGGCACTGGCGTTGACCCTTGGCCTTCAATTGTTTCTGTCCAGGACTTTTACGGGGCGCGCGATCATGGCGGTGTCCCAAGACCAAATCGCCGTGCGGCTCATGGGGATCAACCCAATTCGTATTAAACAGATTGCTTTTGGTCTTGCCATAATGACTGCGAGTTTGGCAGGTGCCTTGCTCATTGTAATCGGGCCCGTTGAGCCATCGATGGGGCGTCAGTATATTGGCCGCGTCTTTGCTATAGCAGTACTTGGCGGGATGGGAAGTGTTCCTGGGACGTTAGTAGCGGCTTTGATTCTTGGAATTGCTGAAAGTTTGACTGCAACTTTCTACGGCCCATCATGGGCGCCAGCTGTGGCATTTGGGTTATTGTTGGGAGCATTGGCGATACGTCCGCAAGGGCTCTTCGGGCGTTAGGCGATGCGTGGGCGAGTATTTTATATCGGTGTGTTTGCAGCAGTGGTTGCAGGGTTGGCTGCCACGCGCCTAGGTGTCAACGAATATTACTTTTTCGCTGGCTACGTGGTCCTGCAATTCGTCGTTATAGCCACAGCCTGGAACATTTTGGGGGGATATGCCGGCTATGTAAATTTTGGTAGCGCCGGATTTTTTGCGATTGGAGTGTATTGCTCCATTGCTCTGATAAAGGCGGTCGATTTGCCATTGCCGTTGTTGATCATGGCAGGCGCAATCGCTGCTGGAATTGTTGGCTTAGCGACAGGATATCTAACACTTCGCCTTCGTGGCGTTTATTTCGCTATTGCTACTCTGGCGCTTGCGATTGTACTTGAGACACTCGTGGCCAACTGGGGTTATGTTGGAGGTGCTGCTGGAACGGTTGTTATGCGTCCCCGTGAGGTTATGTTTTTTGACAGTTACGTAGAATTTTTATTTGTAGTGATGTTGGTATTGGCAGCAGGCGCCATCGTAATTGCTCGCACCATAGAACATTCCCGCCTTGGTCGTGGCCTGCGCGCGATCCGTGACGAGGAGCTTGCAGCCGAATGCATGGGAGTGCCGACACTAAAGCTTAAGCTGGTAGCGACAACCATCAGCGGTGCCTTGATGGGTGCGGCTGGAGCACCATTTTCTTATTATGTGACTTATGTCGATCCAGCGTCTGCCTTCAATCTGTCTTTTGCTGTGAATGCTGTTGCGATGCCTATGATCGGTGGTACTGCTACCTGGGTTGGTCCATTGGTAGGTGCATTGCTACTGGGTTCGATTCAACAGGTCGCGACAGTAACAATTTCTTCCGAACTTAATCTATTAATTGTTGGCCTAATGCTCATTATTTTCGTGGTCTTAGCTCCTGAGGGCTTGGTGGGGTTGGTACGCCGCACAGCAAATCGGGCAAGAAGGAACTGATGCAACCCCTACTCCAGGCAAGTTCGGTAACCAAGTATTTTGGTGGTTTTACGGCACTTGATCAGATTAACATTTCTGTATCAAAGGGGGAACGGCTGGGCCTCATCGGTCCCAATGGCTCCGGCAAGACGACATTTATTAATTGTATTTCGGGTGCGTTGAGGAATGACAGCGGCACAATTATGTTTGATGGTGCCGACATTTCAGCATTGCCTGCGCACCAGCGAATTCGGCGTGGGATTGCGCGTAGTTTTCAGATACCAAAACCGTTCCCCAGTATGACTGTGCGGGAAAATTTACTAATTCCTAGTGAATTCTGCTCCACCGGGGCCAGGTCGAAAGATGCGCAAAGCCCGGAGGAGGTGCTTGCACTGATTGGTCTGACAGAGAAAGTTAATGAAACCGCTAAACACCTGACTCAAGTTGAATTGCGCAAACTGGAACTTGCTCGAGCAGTCGCGGCAAATCCCAAGCTTTTGATTTCTGATGAGGCGATGGCAGGGCTCTCAAATGCTGAGGTGGACGATATTCTTGACATTCTTTTTTCGCTTAACGCCCGTGGCATTACGATCATCATGATCGAGCATATTATGCGTGCGGTTATGCATTTTTCTGAGAGGGTTGTGGTGTTAGACGCAGGTCATAAGATAGCTGATGATGAACCGGGCAGGGTCGCGCAAGACCCTCGGGTCCAGCAGGCGTACTTTGGCGACTAGTATTATCATTGAAAGTTTAGTCGCAGGGTACGGTGCAGCGCGCATCTTACACGGCGTGTCGCTTCGTCTCGAACAAGGCGAAACTGTGGTGTTACTTGGTGCGAACGGAAACGGAAAGAGCACCTTGATAAACTGTTTGATGGGCTTAATACGTCCGACGGAAGGTACAATATCGTTAGAGGAGGACGGGGAAAAACTCAACCTCATCGGCCTCTCCACAGAGGCTATCGTCGATAGGGGCATTGCTTTGGTGCCTGAGGGCCGTCGGTTGTTTCCTAACCTAACTGTTCGGGAAAATTTGTTGTTAGGCGCTTATCGACCGGCTGCTCGGGCAACACGGGCTCAAAATCTTGAATTCTGTCTTGAGGCATTTCCAGCCCTTGCGGACCGCCAAAATCAACTGGCTGCAAGTATGAGTGGGGGTGAACAACAGATGGTTGCACTTGCTCGTGCGTTCATGTCGGCACCTAGATTTCTTATTGTTGATGAACCGTCTGTTGGCCTTGCGCCAATCATGGTCAAACAAGTAATTGCCAAGATCGACGAGTTAAAGTCGGCACATGGTTTGACGGTCTTAATGGCGGAACAGAATTTTAACCAGGCGATCAAAATTGCAGACCGGGGTTATGTGATGGTCCAAGGGCAAGTCGTATTTGAAGGCGCAAATGCGTCTGAGCTGCGGGACAATGATTTTGTTAAGAAAGTCTATTTGGGCACCTGAAAATTAAAATTCGTTAAATGTTTGTTTGTCCGTCCACAAAGGCCAGTAAAGTTTCGTTAAAAAGCCTGGATTGTTCTACATTAAGTAAATGGGAGGAGTTTTCAATTACTTCCATCTTTGAATCTTTTACATGTTTGTTTATAACTTCAGATGCTGCTGGCGGTGTACTCGGATCATCAGCACCGACAAGTATGGAGGTCGGCACGGTGATGCGAGCTAGATCTTCAAGTTGATCAAGGATTTTTATTGCTTGGCCACATCCTGCAAAACCCGTTGCTGAAGTGGTTTCAATCATGTGAGTAATACGTTCGACTTCCGCTTTGTTGCTGGTGAGGTACGGCTGCGTAAACCAGCGTTCAATTGTGGTTTCGGAGATCGCAACCATACCGTTGTCTTTGGCTGACTTTATCCGTTCGTCCCACACCGGGGCCATCTCAGGAGCCATACGGCATGCAGTCGCACATAACGTTACACTGTGCAATTTTCCTGGATGATTGGCAGCGAGCAGTTGACCGATCATTCCGCCCATCGATAAACCCACAAAATGGGTTTTCCCAATGCCAATTGCGTCCAGTAGAGCAACGACGTCATCCACTAACAATGCGATGCTGTAGGGGCCTTGCGTCACGCTAGTCTCCCCGTGACCCCGAGTATCGTATCTAAGTACCCGATAGTTTTGTTGCAGTGCACCAGTTTGCAGCCACCACATATCTCGATTGGCAGCCAGGCTATGGCTCATTGTTATCACGGGTGCATTGGCAGGGCCGTCAAGATCGTAACCGATCGAAATTCCGTTCGCTTCGATTTTCATTCATCCACGTCCGCAAAAAGCACTTCGGTCATTGATTTGTTGTTCTGCAATCTTGGCCAGTTTCCATTTTGCAATTCTTAGGAAATAGGTGCAAGTCCTGGAAATTTGGTCGGTATTCATTATCTTGCCCAGAAGCCAAAACGTGGTGTACTCCTGCCATACAGATATGGATCGATTGGGAATTGAAGACGGTGTTCGTGGTGGAACGACGTGACCCGCAAAATATTATATTGCGCGTTCACACTATCGACTTAGCTGCTTCAACCATATCGGTTGGCTGAAGTTGCTGGAGAGATGACGATGACTGCTGAAGTTCTTGTATTGCCGGGCGAGGGTATTGGGCCCGAGGTGATAGCGGAGGCGGTAAAGGTTCTTGAGTGGTTTACAACCTATCGTGACCTGGAACTCAGCATTCGCTCGGAACCCTACGGCGTTGAGGCTTATAAAAGATATGGGACTTTAATTAGGGATGAGGTCTTTGCCGATCTTTTGCAAGCTGATGCCGTGCTATTTGGTGCTACTGGTGGCCCTGAGTTTGATGCACTTCCACGGGAAGCGAAAATCTCTGGTAACTTGTTGGCGATCCGCAAGCATATGGCCGTTTATGCCAATTTACGCCCTGTCATGGCCTATGATGAACTTTCAGACGTGACATCACTTAAATCATCGGCGGTTCAGAATGTAGATTTAGTAGTGGTGAGAGAACTGAACGGAGGAATTTATTTTGGTGAGCCACGTGGGCGTGAGCTGATCGGTGACGGCATTGAGCGCGGCATAAATACGCTAATTTATACGACACCGGAGATTGAACGGATTGCTCGAGTCGCCTTTGAACTCGCGCACACACGACGCGGGCATATACATTCAGTTGACAAGTCAAATGTGCTTGAGACATACAAACTGTGGCGAGACGTTGTGGACCACATCGGGGCGGATGAGTTTCCGGACGTTCCACTCAGTCATATCATTGTTGACAATTGCGCCATGCAGATGATCCGGGATCCCAAGCAATTTGATGTCATTCTCGCAGATAATATGGTTGGAGATATTCTTTCGGATTTGGCTGGTGCTATCACAGGTTCTCTCGGGATGTTACCGTCGGCATCATTGAGCGACTATGACGGCAATGGTCGGCGCCGCGCTCTTTACGAGCCGGTACATGGTAGTGCACCGGATATTGCGGGTCAGGGTATAGCCAACCCACTTGGTGCGATTCTCTGTGTTGGTTTGGTGTTGGAACATTCGTTCGACCTTCCTGGAGAAGCTCGGCTCCTGAAACAGGCGGTTCGCAAAGTGTTGGCAGTTGGGATACGGACCCCGGATATACAGACAGGAAATTCGCGAGCAGTCTCCACAAAGGATATGGGCGATGAAGTGGTGCGGGCTCTAACTAGACTAAGCAATGGCTAATAATAGGGGGTTGGTATGGGTCTGATTGAGCCCGTTATTTCTGCGGATTGCCATATCGATTTAATTTGGCTGCCACCTGAACTTTTTGTAGAGAATGCTCGTTTATCCCTCAAAGATCGCATGCCATATGTAACCGATAGCAAAGATGGACCGATCTGGGTGTCAAGCAGCGGCGCTTATTTCGGTTTGCAAAATGGAATGGGCTCGGGGGGTCGGAAATATGTGCCGGGGGAGATTCACCGCTCTGATCGTATGGCTGCTCAGGGATTGTATGAGGATGGTAAGAACGGCATTCGTCGTCTAACGGATCCGGAGCTTCGGGTTAAAGACCAGGATCTTGACGGCGTTCGTGGGGAGGTGCTCTACGGAATTCTTGGGGCAGCAGCGCGGCTCGAGGATCCGCAGGCGGCGTCTGAGATGATGAGAATTTACAACGAGTGGTTGGCGGATTTCTGCTCCCATTACCCCGATCGCTTTGCGGGAATCGCCTCGATTCCGGGCCACGATATGGCTTCAGCGCTGGCCGAGATCAAGCGGGTGGCAAAGCGTGGCTTGATTGAGGGGATAGAGGTCCCAAGTACCACTGACGCCAAACCGCTTTATCATGAGGATTGGGCTCCGTTATGGTCAGCTGCTTCCGATGCCGGATTGCCAGTTCATTTCCATACTATCGGCGGACCGAAGCCTGATTTTGAGTCAATGGCTCCGCTAGACTCTCGCAGGGCCTTTGCTGTTTTTATTACCGGTTTCCAGCTTAATATGGCCCAGAAACTGATGGAGGTAATCTATGGTGGCCTATTGGAGGCTAATCCCGATCTGATCGTAGTGATCGGTGAAAGTGGTATTGGGTGGATTCCCTATCTATTGGAGCATATGGATCTTGAGTGGGAGGATCAGTTCAAGGATCTCACTTTGACCATGAAGCCATCGGAGTACTGGAGACGTCAATGTCGCGCAACATATCAAAGCGATCCAGTTGGCATTCGTCTGCTAGATCTATTAGGGGAAGAAAACGTCATGTGGGGTTCGGATTTTCCCCATCCTGACGGTGTATGGCCTGACAGCCATGTTTTTATAGACCGAGAGTTAGGTGATTTGCCTAGTACAACGCGTCGGAAAATTGTCCACGACAACGCAGCTACGTTATACGGCTTTCCGCCGTGCCTCTAGTACTCCGTTTCCAACTGCGGAGCTCTCGCCTGCCATTTTGTAATCCGTATCACCCTATATCAAAGTTGTGAGGACCTAGCATCTAGATATCCAAGATGATCTGTTGAGGCAATATTGAGGGCGCGTTTTCGAAAATCCATATAACTTGCATAGATGCGGAGCGCATACGATTTGGATTGTGTTGAAATTGGTTTCAAACTCGGGACAGAGAAGTTTGGTGAAAATGTTATAAGGCGCACGGGATTATTGTTCCGGGCACGTTTATTTAATTGCAGGCCTTATCGGATTAGGTTTTTCTTGGGAAACTCGACCGCTCCATAACCTTGAATGGCACGATATTGGAGGCCGAGACCGGAATCGAACCGATGTACACGGATTTGCAATCCGGTGCATAGCCACTCTGCCACTCGGCCGGTCTATAGCTTACTGCTGATCCCAGCGTAGGGATCGATATAGGCCCGTCTTTTCTAGTGGTCAAGCAAGCGGTAGCAACTTGGTTTTTGATGCTACTAGAATCGTGAGGTGTTGAAGCGCGCCATTGTGTTGCGTTGTGCGCGCCAGTATAAGGCTTATAACGTCAATAACTTGGACCGGTTAAATCGGGTTGTAACAATCAGTCATGCCCGCCCCGTGTATCAAGGTTACGCCAATGATTAATCTAGCATAGCATGACCGCTTTTGGAGTCATGCGCGCCAACATGATTAATGGGCAGATCCTGCCCAATAAAATCACAGATCTGCGGCTAATTGACGTTTTGTCTAAATTGCCGCGTGAATTATTCGTGGCGCAGAGTCAGCGTTCTGTCGCCTATGTAGACGACGATATCGAGATCGCTCCTAATCGTTATTTGATGGAACCTCGGGTATTTGCACGGCTGGTTCAAGCGCTGGCACCTGGTCCTGATGAGGTAGGTCTTTATATTGGTTGCGGGAGCGGATATGGAGTGGCGGTTCTTGCGAATTTATGTAACACAGTGATAGGTCTTGAATGTGATGTTGCATTGGCTGAGCGAGCGAGTGGGCTGTTCGCGGAGCTTGAAATTGATAATGCGGTCGTTGTTGAAGGTCCGTTGGATAAGGGATACGCGGAGCAAGGGCCATACGACTTGGTCCTTATTGAAGGTGCTATCTCGGATGTTCCTTCCGTTATATTGGATCAATTGGCAGAAAGTGGTCGGTTGGCGGCCGTGGTTAGTTCTGGGCAATCTTTAGGTGAGGCAACTATTATCAGGCGAGTTGGCGAGGTTTATGGTAGCCGCGTTTTGTTTAACGCATCGTCGTCGTCCTTGCCTGGGTTTGAGGGTGCCCCAGAGTTCACTTTTTGATTTACCACGTCGAGCATGGCACGAGCGCTAATGGATGGGGACAGGGATGCGATCGATTAGAGTGGTGGGAGTTTTGTTGTCCGCAATATTGGTTGATGGGGGTAGCGTTAAAGCGCAAAGTCTAACGGACGCTCTGGTAAACGCATATCGTACGAATCCGAGGCTAATGGCAGAACGTGCGGCTCTCCATGCTGCGGATGAAAATGTGCCGCGGGCACTTTCAGGATGGCGGCCAACAGTGAATTTAGAGGCCCGATTTAATCACCAATACACTGATTCAGTTACGGATTTTACATTTTCTGCTGGTGAGCAGACCATTAATAACAAGTCAATTGCGCTGGAACTTAGCCAACCTTTGTATCGAGGTGGCCGCACGGTAAACGAGACACAAAGTGCAAAAGAAATGGTTTTTGCTGCGCGTGCGCGTGTCACAGAGGTTGAGCAGCAAGTATTATTGGCTGCTGTGACGTCTCATTTTGATGTAGTTCATGCCCAGGAGGTGACGAATCTAAACACAAATAATGAAAAAGTGTTAGCCAGGAAACTTCAAGCGACACGTGATCGCTTCGAGGTGGGTGAGTTGACGAGTACTGATGTCTTTCAGGCTGAAGCTCGGCTAGCCGATGCAACTGCCTCGCGTATTGCAGCTGAGGGCGATCTTTCAATTTCGCGGGCAAGGTATCATGCAATAGTTGGAGTGTTTCCTACCAAACTCGACTTTCCTTCTCAGGAAAGCATGCCAGAATTGTTCGATCTGGACACCGGCCGACAACTTTCGATGCAAAGGAACCCTGAGATCATCGCAGCGGCCCATTATGAACGGGCTGCATTATATAAGATAAGCGTTGCTGCAGGCGTGCTGCTACCGGAGGTTACCTTAGACACTTCGATTGCTCGTGCAGCGAATCCGACAACTTTTACTGACGAGCAAGATAGTTTTCAGATCGGATTGACCGGGCGGATACCCCTATATCAGTCAGGATCCGAATACGCCGAGGTTCGTGAATTGCGAATGATTGCTGTCCAACGCCGGCGAGAGCTCGATACGGTGCGTCGTCAAGTAGAAGAGGATTTTCTGCGGACGTGGGAGCAACTCATGACTGCGCGCGCACGTATACTGTCCTTCAAGGTATCTGTGACAGCCAACGAAGTCGCTCTTGATGGTGTCAATCAAGAGGCAGAGGTTGGTGTTCGGACCATACTTGATGTGCTCGACGCCGAACAAGAATTATTTGAAGCTAAAGCTAATTTTGTGCGGGTACGACGCGATGAGGCTGTCGCCACGTTCAAGTTGCTGAGTATTTCTGGAGGCATGACGGCTGCTAATCTGAACCTACCAGTGGAAATTTATGATCCTGGTCAGCATTACTATCTGGTTAAGGAAAAGTGGATCGGATTCGATGAAGATAACAAAGGGGGCTCTTTCTTTGATATGGACTTTGGGGATTTGCTGAATAAAAGTTCCTTTTTAGACTTTCTAGATTAAGCCTCAGGTGTTTTTTGAGAGTTACGTGCTGCTTTTTTTTCGCTCCCGTAGACAAATTTTGGCTGGTCCGACGGTGTGGTCTAATTTAGTCTTAAGCGCTGATTAATGTTCTAAAAGACGTCGAAAATGGCTGACGCTGACAAGCAACAACAACCCTCGACGGAAGATATCCTATCCTCTATCCGTCGGGCCATCTCTTCTGAGGAAGAAGGTGAGCAAACCAGGAGGAAGGATAGCGCCGGCTCAGGGGAATTGAATGACGATGTTGACGCTGAAAAGCTACAAGAACTATCGACGGAAGAAATTCTTTCTTCTATCGGTCGCATTATCTCTTCTGGGGAAGATGGTGGAGGAGCCAAGAGGGAAGCCGGCATCATACCAGGGAAGTCGAACGTAGATATTGGCGCGCTTAACGCTCACGATGATTCCTTCTCATCGGAGACAGAAGCGACTGGACAAACCGAATCGGATAATGAAGTCCTTGAACTTACGGTTGTGATTGAGAACGGAGTAGACGTCGATGTAGCAACGGAAGAGTTGGTGTCGACGTCCACCACCGGCCATCACAAGGAGACCAGCCCTGATATCACGAGTATCAAGGTCGGAGAATTAGCTACCCAGTTGATGCGGCCGGTAATGCTCGAGTGGCTTAATCAAAATCTTCCGCCCATGGTAAAACGACTTGTGAGAGCTGAAATCGATCGGCTTAAGCAAGAGTCTAGATAGCGTTGACTATGCGCGAGACGCCGCGCAATAACTATGAAATGAGCCAGTTAATACTCGGTGATAGCACGTGCGATTATCCGTACCCGGCGAGCTCGAGCGAAACCTTGAAACTAATCCGGTGTGTGTTGGTATAAATAGTTGATGTTGGACAAATCTTATCAGCCGCAAAAGGTAGAACAACATATCTACGAGATGTGGGAGTCGGCGGGCTTGTTTGCTGCTGGTCAATCCTCCGTCCCTTGGACCGTAATGATGCCTCCACCCAATGTCACGGGAAGTCTGCACATGGGGCATGCTTTGAACATGACGCTCCAGGACATTTTAACACGTTATTTTCGGATGTGTGGGCGAGACGCACTATGGCAGCCAGGCACAGATCACGCTGGCATTGCTACCCAGATGGTTGTTGAGCGTCAGCTTGCGGCCGAAGGAGGTGATGATCGTCGCGTTCTGGGGCGCGATGAATTTGTTCAAAGAGTTTGGCAATGGAAGGAGAAATCGGGTGGAGCTATTGTCGAGCAGTTACGTAGGCTTGGAGCTTCTCCTGATTGGAAACGAGAGCGTTTCACTTTAGATCAAGGATTGAGCCGTGCGGTCCGTTCGGTTTTCGTTAGCCTTTATCGAGAAGGTTTGATCTATCGGGATAAGAGACTCGTTAATTGGGACTGCAAGTTGTTGACGGCAATTTCTGATCTTGAGGTCGAGCAACGCGAAGTGAAAGGCCATTTGTGGCATTTAAAGTATCCCTTCGAAGATGACAGTAGCGCTCATATCACAGTCGCGACTACCAGGCCGGAAACAATGTTTGGTGACACCGGAATAGCAGTGCATCCGGACGACGATAGGTACCGCCATTTGATTGGTAAATTTGTGACATTGCCGCTTGTGGGACGAAGAATCGAAATTGTAGCTGATAAATATTCGGATCCTGACAAAGGAACTGGAGCGGTGAAGATCACGCCGGCTCATGATTTCAATGATTTTGAAGTTGGCCGTCGCCACGGTCTTGAGGCTATAAACATTTTAGATGAGCGAGGTTGTCTCAATGCGAACGTACCTGTCTCCTATCAACGTTTAGACCGATACGAAGCGCGAGATAAAGTAATTGCCGACCTGAAAGCGCAAGACCTATTGGAGGACATTAAGGATTATGTTCACACAGTGCCATTTGGCGACCGCTCCAACACCGTGATTGAACCATGGCTCACGGACCAGTGGTATGTGGATGCAAAAACTTTAGCAAAGCCAGCAATTGAAGCGGTAGAGTGTGGACGAACCCAGTTCGTACCGAAGAATTGGGAGAACACATATTTTGAATGGATGCGGAACATCCAACCATGGTGCATTTCACGGCAACTTTGGTGGGGGCACCGGATACCGGCCTGGTATGGTCCGAACGGCAACATATTTGTTGCTATGGACGAAACGGAGGCTGTTGTCGCTGCTGAAGGGGAGTACGGTTGTTCTGTTGATTTGGTCCAAGACGAGGATGTCCTAGATACTTGGTTTTCTTCGGCGTTATGGCCGTTTTCGACATTGGGGTGGCCAGATACAAAGCCCGAGGTTGAGCGTCACTATCCGGGTGACGTACTCGTCACCGGCTTTGACATTATCTTTTTTTGGGTGGCACGAATGATGATGATGGGCCTACATTTTATGAAAGATGTCCCATTTCGTGAGATTCACATTCACGCCTTAGTGCGGGACGAAAAAGGACAGAAAATGTCCAAGTCCAAGGGAAATATCATCGATCCAGTTATTTTGATGGATAAGTATGGCACTGATGCTTTGCGTTTTACGCTCACAGCGATGGCAGCACAGGGTCGTGATATTAAATTGTCAGAGCAACGTGTAGCCGGCTATCGAAATTTTGTCACGAAGCTGTGGAACGCCTCACGGTTTGGTGAAATGAATGAGTGCAATTTAAGGAACAATTTCATTCCGGAAGGGTGCAAATTGGCTATTAATCGGTGGATTGTCGGCGGGACGGTGGAAACAGTTAGTGCGGTTTCTGAAGGGATTGAATCATATAGATTTAATGACGCTGCAGACGCCCTGTATCATTTTATATGGGGTACTTTCTGCGACTGGTATTTGGAGCTAATAAAACCGGTTCTTTACGGGGAGGATGGGCCGCAAAAAGAGGAGACACGAGCAGTATTTGGCTGGGTATTGATGCAAATTCTACGCATGCTTCATCCGGTCACACCGTTTGTCACAGAAGAACTTTATCAAAAGTTGGGTGACAAAGAGGACCTACCCTTAATGAGTCAACGTTGGCCTGACGTTAAAGGTCTTTCGGTGGATGCCGAGGCCAAAGATGAGTTAAATTGGGTTGTTCGACTCGTCGGCGAAATTCGGTCGGTACGAGCGACCATGAATGTTCCGCCATCTGCTAAAATTGGACTCCTCTATAGTACTGCGAATGAGAACACTGTGGATAAATTAAAGACACATGATTTCTCGATTCGTCAACTGGCTGGTTTGTCCACTATCGAAGAGGGTGAAGGTGTCAGTAATAGCGTGGCTCAGATAATACTGGATGAAACGACACTGTTTTTGGCATTGGGAGATGTTATTGATATCACTAACGAGAAAGCTCGTCTTCAGAAAGAGATTACGAAGCTAATCGGAGAGGCCGGAAAGATAAGGAAGAAGCTTAGCAACGAGGAATTTATGGCGCAGGCACCAAGTCATGTTATCGAGAAGCAGCGGGAGCGTCTCCTTGAGGCGGACCAATCACGTCATAAGCTTGAGGAAGCCGTGGGGCGATTAAGCTCGGTATAGAACAGGTAGTGTAGTCGGTGGGAGAGCGTCCAGTGGACCAGGGAAATTATCAGACGATCATAATTGACCGTGAAGATCGGGTGTTGAATTTGACACTAAATCGACCGAAGCATTTGAATGCTGTAAATGGGGCAATGCATGAGGAGCTCTCGCGTGTTTTCTCTGATGCCGCCCGCGATCCAGATTCAGATATTATTGTGCTCACCGGAGCGGGTCGTGCGTTTTGCGCTGGAGGTGATATAGATTGGATGCAAGACGCGATCGACAACCCTCTATCTTTTGAGCGAACGGTTGTCGAGGGGAAGCAGATTATCTTCTCGTTACTAGACTGTGAAAAACCAATTGTGGCTAAGGTCAACGGCGCTGCAGTCGGTCTTGGCGCTACCTTAGCATTATTTTGTGATGTCATATTCGCCGCGAGTGACGCAAAATTTGCGGATCCACATATTCGCGTCGGTTTAGTTGCAGGTGATGGTGGTGCAGTTATTTGGCCACAGCTGATTGGTTATGCGAGAGCGAAAGAATATCTGATGACCGGAAATTCTTTGACCGGATTAGAGGCCATGGAAATCGGCTTGATCAATCACGCAGTATCGGGCAGTGAGCTTGATGAGAGAACGGAGGAGTTCGTTGCGCGTTTGAGAGCAGGGCCGCGCCAGGCAATTCGTTGGACCAAGACAACCATCAATATTGGCTTAAAACAGCTCGCGCATGCCATTATGGATGTTGGATTGTCCTATGAAATGATGAGCAATAAAACCGAAGATCACCAGGAAGCGGTAAATTCATTCCGGGAGAAACGGAAACCTAGTTTTGTCGGGTACTGAAAATGCTGAGCAATAAGGAAAAATTTCGTTGAATTTGCAGGTGATTTTGTTTCTAGCAAGTATAGTATTTCTATCGTCCAAGTTGGTGTTTGCAGACTCAGTTTATATTGACATGGTGCGAGTCGACGGTGAGGATGCGGCGGGTCCTCTAGGAGCTATTTGGGCAGTCGATAGTTGGTTTTTGACGCTTGTCACATTAAATTTCAAGCTTTCTGATGTTCCGTCTGGGAGCTACCAAGTGCGCCTGCATGAGATGCCGGACTGCGATAAACCAGGAGACGTGTACAATCCTTATGGCGATTTTCCGGGTCAGAGAATTGGAGATCTCCTGTCGGAGATGGTTCCAAAAAATGGTGCTCTAACGGGGATTTATGGGATTAAACCGCCGACACTTACGGCAGAGGCACATAAGCTCACGGTGATTGAAATGCGCGGGCACGCATTGCTTTTGCATTCTGGCGGTAATGACGATGTCCTTGCCTGCGGTGTCGTTCGGGAAGGGGAGTGGGAGGACCCGCGTTGACTGCATCGCAAATCGTTCACACATTTTGTGCCACTTCACTTTGCTGTAGTGGATTTTTGGGACGGATAATCGACTAGTCAAAAGAACCTCAAACGAAGTATTTTGTTTGTGTCGGTACGTAACCGGCTGATCAGCAACTTTCGGAGGCATACCTATGTCCAAAATCGATAAGAGTAAGTTACCGAGCCGGCATGCTACCGAGGGGCCTGATCGTGCGCCGCATCGGGCGTTTTATTATGCAATGGGCCTTTCCGAGGAGGAAATTCATCAACCATTCATCGGTGTTGCTACAACCTGGAATGAGACAGCACCCTGCAATATCACATTGCGGAGACAGGCCCAGGCAGCGAAGAGAGGGGTAGCAGCCACGGGGGGAACGCCTAGGGAATTCACGACGATAACCGTCACTGACGGTATCGCCATGGGGCACCAGGGGATGAAAGCGTCATTGGTGAGTCGAGAGACTATTGCGGATTCGGTTGAGTTATGCGTCCGCGGCCACGCTTATGACGGGTTGGTAGGTATCGCTGGTTGTGACAAGTCCTTGCCTGGAATGATGATGGCCATGCTCCGGCTCAACGTACCCTCAGTTTTCATTTATGGCGGTTCCATCCTGCCAGGGCGGTTTAAGGGTCGTGATATAACCATCCAAGACGTTTTTGAGGCGGTAGGCGAGCATTCGAGTGGTGCTATGACCGATGCCGAGCTGCTTGAAATTGAAAAAGTTGCATGCCCGACGGGTGGGTCCTGTGGTGGTCAGTTCACGGCTAATACAATGGCCTGTGTGTCGGAAGCTATTGGATTGGCATTACCTAATTCGACCATGATGCCAGCACCTTACGACTCGCGTGACGAATACGCCGATGCGGCCGGACGAGAGGTGATGAAGCTCATCAAGTCTAATTTACGTCCCCGTGATATCGTAACTCGTAAGTCACTGGAAAATGCCGCGACCGTAGTGGCAGCATCTGGTGGTTCGACGAATGCGGGTTTGCATTTGCCTGCAATGGCGAATGAGGCGGGAGTCGAGTTCGATCTATTCGATGTTGCTGGGGTCTTCAAGAAAACGCCTTATATCGCCGATCTCAAACCGGGCGGAAAATATGTCGCAAAAGACCTTTATGAGGCGGGTGGTGTGCCGGTGCTACTGAAGGCGCTTTTGGATGGAGGTTATTTGCATGGCGACTGTATTACCGTCACCGGGAAGACCATTGCGGAAAACCTTAGTGAATTTGAGTTCCCGACTGACCAAGACGTTATCCGAACAACGAACGCCCCTATCACTCCGACAGGTGGTGTGGTGGGGTTAAGAGGCAATCTAGCGCCAGATGGAGCAATCGTGAAGGTTGCGGGAATGGCACGTCTTCAACACAGCGGACCGGCGCTGGTATTTGAATGTGAGGAAGATGCTTTCGCCGCAGTATCCAATCACGAGTATAAAGAAGGCGATGTGTTCGTGATCCGCAATGAAGGTCCACGCGGAGGTCCAGGTATGCGTGAAATGTTGTCAACCACCGCTGCAATTTATGGCCAGGGGATGGGCGAAAAGGTAGCTTTGATAACCGACGGGAGATTTTCTGGGGCAACCCGGGGCTTTTGCATTGGTCATGTTGGCCCAGAAGCGGCCGTTGGTGGACCGATTGGTCTATTAAAGGACGGCGATATTATTTCAATTGATGCGGACGTGGGGACGCTTGACGTAGCATTAAGTGATGAAGAAATGTCGGACAGGAAAAAAAACTGGCAGTCGCGGGAACATGAATTTCAATCTGGGGAGTTGTGGAAATATTCCCAGCTTGTCGGTTCGGCACGAGACGGTGCTGTTACACATCCGGGCGCCAAAGCGGAGGTTAAGTGCTACGCCGATAGTTGATCGTCCCCTATAAGGTAGCTTTGAAGACATTTGCAATGGTTCCTGCTTCGTTTCTTTTGAACACATGATGGGGGTGCGCTGTTGCGGCTTTCGCGCTTGATCGTAGCGACTTTGATTGCTTGGCTCGTTTTAGCTAACGGCGCGTGTGCAAAAGAGTTATTCGACCTCTTCATGTCACCGTCCGATGAGGCAAGGATTGGTGAAGAGGAGCATCCGAAAATTCTTGAAGAGTTTGGGGGGGTGTACCCCGATCCCGCAATTGGGGTTTATGTCAATTCAATCGGACAGTTTCTGGTGCAAACTTCCGAGACGCCAAATTCTCGTTTTACCTTCACAGTACTAAATTCACCAGTCGTAAATGCTTTCGCTCTTCCCGGAGGATATGTCTATGTGACTCGCGGGATTCTTGCTTTGGCCGGTAATGAGGCGGAACTTGCCGGCGTGATTGCCCATGAGATTGGACACGTAACTGCTCGTCACAGTGCAAATCGGGTGGGGAATAGCGTTTTGGCGAATTTGGGTCTGGCTGTTCTGGGCGTGGTCACTGGAAATTCGGTGGTTAATAAAGTAGGGCAGATAGGGGCTGTCGCTGTCCTCCAAGCTCACTCACGTGACGATGAATTCGAGTCGGATCGGTTGGGTGTCAGGTACTTAACCCGTGCCGGATTTTCCCCACAGGCAATGTCAAGTTTTTTACGAAAACTTGAGGCACATTCGAATTTGGAAGCAAGAATTAGCGGCGTTTCTCCAGACGACGGCTTGGATTTTTTTGCGACGCATCCACGTACAGCGCAACGGGTTGCACGGGCCATAGAATTAGCCCAGGAGCGCGCGGTGACTGATCCCATCGTGGGTCGAAATATCTATCTCAAAAAAATTGATGGCTTAATTTTTGGAGACGATCCGAATCAGGGACTTGTGAAAGGTCGGCGCTTTGTGCATCCCGTGCTTCGGTTTGAGTTTGTGGTACCAGAGGGATTTACAATTTTGAATGGCCAGAGAAGTGTGGTTGCAAAGGGAAGGGATGGAGAAGCACTTCGGTTTGATTTTGCCAATCGGACTCAACGGTCCATGGAAAACTATCTCCGCAACGATTGGGCCCAGGGTCAGGCATTATTCAGACTGGAAACTCTCAGTATTGATGGTATGCCAGCGGCAACTGCGACCATTCATCCGCGGGTTGGCCAGGGCGATGTGGAATTACGGTTGGTAGTAATTGGTTTCAATTCCGAGTCTGTCTGCCGGTTTCTTTTTGCGACACCAAGTCGAATCTCGAAACAGAGGCGCCGCACAGTAGAGCACACTGCATTGACCTTTCGTCGTTTGAGTGAGGCAGAAGCACGAACCACACGACCACTTAGGATTGGTTTCCATCGAGTGGCTATTGGCGACACGGCAGAAAATATTGCCCAGCGAATGGCAGTACCAGATTTCAAGCTGGAGCGGTTTCGAATTTTAAATGGTCTTGGCCCTGATCAGAGTTTGGTTGTGGGTAGACTCGTTAAGTTGGTGCTGGAATAAAAATTTGGAAAGTTAGAAATAGCATAAATTTCCTTGCTCTAACCATTATCATAAAGTGGGACAGGGGATAAGTTTTAGATCCATAAAACATGAATATTGTCTGGGTACCTTATGAAAATAGCTGTCGGTGGCTTTCACCATGAGACCAACACATTTGCCCCTGAGAACGCAGAATATCAGAATTTCGTTGAGGCTGATGGTTGGCCGGCTCTAACGGAAGACGAAAAACTATTTGATGTAGTTGAGGGTGTTAACCTCCCTATATCCGGTTTTATAGATGCCAGCATGGCTTTAGGTCATTCTCCGGCGCCGTTGTTGTGGTGCTCTGCCACTCCGTCATCTCATGTCACGGTTGATGCTTTCGAAAGAGTAGCCAGCGCCATGTTAGACCGTCTGGCAAATTCGTTGCCAGTGGACGCGGTTTATTTGGATCTTCATGGGGCGATGGTTACCGAACACCATCAGGACGGGGAGGGTGAACTTTTGGCCCGGGTGCGTGGTCTTATCGGTCCGCAGGTGCCACTGGTTGCGAGCCTTGATCTTCATGCCAATGTTACTACACGGATGGTGTCAAAGGCGGACGCGCTGGTTGCATATCGAACCTATCCACACATCGACATGGCGGATACCGGTCGTCGAAGTGCATATTTACTTGAGAGAATATTTGCCGGAGAACGGCCAGCGAAGGCATTCCGTAAACTTGATTTTTTGATACCGTTGATTTGGCAATGTAGCTTGGCGGAGCCATGCTGCAGTCTCTATGAGTGTCTATCAGACATAGAGCGGCGACAGTCCAGGATTTGGTCTTTATCGTTTGCGACCGGCTTTCCGCCGTCCGATATTCATGAGGTCGGTCCTGCGGTCCTCGCATACGCGGACGTCCAGGAAAGCGCCGATCAAGCTGCAGGAGAACTTGCCCAAGCTGTACTTTCGGTGGAGTCTAGATTTAAGGGAAAAATCTACGCTCCTGTAGAGGCGGTTCAGTACGCTATGGCGAGTGAATTGAACCCGGTAGTTATTGCAGACACTCAGGATAATCCTGGAGCTGGTGGCAATTCGGATACAGTGGGTATGTTACATGCGTTAGTTAATGCCGAGGCATGTTCATCGGCGATCGGTTTGATTTATGATCCAAGATCGGCACAACTTGCACATCAAGCCGGTAAGGGGAAGGAAATCGAACTTTCCCTCGGTGCACTCTCGGGGTGGAACGGGGAGAGGCCGTTCAGAAACGTGTTTCGTATTCAGAGCCTTGGTGACGGGAATATTACTGGCACTGGGCCCATGTTCGGTGGGGCAAATATGGAGCTTGGTCCAATGGCCGTACTTCGGATTGGTGGGATCGAGGTTTTGGTATCGTCAAAAAAAATGCAATTGGCCGACCAGGCCATTTTTCATCACCTCGGGATTGACCCCACTTCGCGTGCTATCTTAGTGCTTAAAAGTTCGGTTCATTTTCGTGCCGACTTCACAGACCTTGCTGGAGAAATCATTGTTGCGGCTTCCCCTGGGCCCAATGCCGCTGACAATCTCGCATTACCATTTCGAAATGTTCGCCCAACAGTCCGTCTTGCCCCCGGAGGACCAACTTTGTTTCCAAGGCGACAATAAAGGAGCCGGGGTAAGTAAGTCCGAGCATGCGGGCTGCTTGCTATGCATCGGTAGCTATAAATGCAAGGCAACAGGGTTATCCAGACGGACGTCCGTGCCTTTATTATAAGGTTTGTGGTTCGTGTACTTTAAATCTCTCTTTCGTTTTAACATTTAGACGGAAACGGCTAGGTCATTTTTATTTGTGGGTTCAAAATGAGTTACAAAAAACGGTGGTTTAAACTGTGTTTCTGAAATGATGGTGCTCGTTTCTAATTTTTCGACCCAGTCTCTTTCAAGCATCTTGCAACAGGTTCCAGAGGTTTGGGCTCGCAATTC
>PTKE01000033.1 GCA_002937585.1 Alphaproteobacteria bacterium MarineAlpha9_Bin6
CTTCACTCCACCACCAAAAAATACGGTATATCAGCTATTTACGGGGAGCCTTTAGTTACTAGTTCAACTTTACTATCATATTAAACAACAATGAGAAGAGTAAAGCGAACAGCATCAAACATGATGACACCCCCTAAAATGAATCAACTGCTGCCGGCCATTGCGGAATACACCAAGAAAAGTGGGCACACTCCTCCTCAGAAATCTCAATATAGAACGAATTATGAAATTCTCCCGTAGCAGGCCATTGCAGGCAAGTTTTACGACTGAAACTAGGATAATTACGGACCTCACTACATCTCGCTGCCACACACCAACAAACCCTAACAAAGCTTTCGATTACAAGGTAACCCGATAATGCGTTTTCGAGCCCTCCCGCCCGGATATTCGTTAGCCCAAATGCGCTTTAACATCTATCCTATAATGGGGAGAATTAGGCGCCTTTGTCGTTGGCGGATGCTAGTAGCTGCCTTCTTTCCACTGTTACCCATCACCGCCGTAGTGGGCTGCACAGGACAAGCAACCAAGGTAGAGTCGTATGAATCCCTGCCGGGACCCGCGCAAAATCGGGTCAAAGCCGTAGTCGATAGCTACATCTCATGTTCGGTCAACGTAGCACTCAAGCTTGATAAGGGCCGACGTAACGTGGGCCGCCTAGCATGGACAGCCTCGGAGTCCTGCCCTAATGAGAAACGCGACATTGTCCGCACCATGGTCAAGCAGGGAGCGAGCCACGACGCAGCATTCGCGCACGCCAGTAACAGCCAAGTGCGGGCAACAGCAATGGCCATAACAGCAATCCAAAATAGACGTGCCCGATAGCAATCGTTTTTAAGCTGCTTCCTCGGATCTACCGCGATAAGCCAATGCACAGTGTTCAGCACAGTAAGGACGTCCAGCGATCCTTTGCTTTCCACAAAATCTGAACTCCGGCTCCCCTGGATGGCCAAAAGGCCAACGGCACATACGATCAGTCAGATCTGCCGTGCCTACAAACTTTGGGGAAGGTTCAGATTTGCTCGGATCATTTTGTTTGGAGAGACCCAACCGATGTGCTTTGCCTATCACAGCATTGCGACTAATTCCGCCCAAACGTTGCCCAATTTTGCGTGCCGGCACGCCTTCCAACCACAACATGCGCAACGTCTCTACAGCCCTATCAGTCCATTTCATACTTCTTGCTTTCACCTAAAATGGTTCGATGTTCCCCAACGAATGAGGACGTCATTTTGCCTGTTCATCGTATTGTTTATTATCAGATGTTTCTACTAGCTTGCCGTTACAAATCGACATGGCCTCCTTGAAATAATCCTCCCGGAACCATCAGCATGCAACACCACCTCGGACCTAACGTGCCGCTTATCGGAATCGAAGGCGGGCGCGCCAAACTTAGCACTCCGGCATTGACTTTAGATCTCGCCTCAGCCCAAAAAAACATACAGGCAATGATGGGGCATTGCCAGCGTACCAATCAAAGTTTGCGCCCTCACGCCAAGAGCCATAAGGCGAGCGCCATCGCACAGCGCCAAGTCGAGGCCGGCGCTCTCGGGATCTGCTGCGCCACCATTCGTGAAGCTGAAACAATGGTGGACAATGGTATCCCTGGCGTCCTAATCACTTCGCCAATAACAAGCGAAGCCAAAATCGACCGATTAGTTGCTCTGCACCAGCGAGCTGAAAATCTGATGGTAGTAGTCGACGATTCTTTGACAGTTGCAGCAATCTCAACTGCCCACGAGAAATACGGCAGTCACAACCAACTAGCATTGCTAGTTGATTTCGACGTTGGGCTTCAACGCACGGGTGCCAGAGATGCCCATGCCGCACGTAAGTTGGCACGCTGCATTTCCGATACGGAGGGATTATCTTTTATCGGCGTCCAAGCCTATGCAGGACATTTGCAGCATATTGAGGATTTTGATAAGAGATTTAAACAAATGGCTGGCCAAGCAGAACGGCTTAGACAAGCGGTTAGCGGCCTCCGCACCGATGGGCTGGCACCGAAGATCATTACGGGCGGTGGCACAGGCACGTACGACATTGACCATCGGTTCAATTTGTTCACGGAATTGCAAGCAGGATCATATCTTTTCACCGATATTCAATACAACGCTGTCCAACTCAGTCCGAAGTCGACACAACTTTTCGAACCGTCGCTGTTGGTGCAGGCGAGCGTGGTCAGCACGACGCACGATAGCCACGCAGTCATCGATGCTGGGCTCAAGAGTTTTGCAACTGACGGACCGACCCCCGAACTCTTTGATGGCGCACCAAGCGGCGCAAAGTACAGATTCATGGGAGACGAGCACGGAGCAGTAGTTTATCCGGCAGGGGTCAATGAACGGCTGAAAGTCGGCGATATGGTGTCGTGCCTAGTTCCACATTGCGATCCAACCGTGAATTTGTATGACCACTATCATTGCATTGAAGGTGATCGTCTCATCGAGATTCTGCCAATCGATGCACGTGGTAATCCATAACCCCGCCAACTAACCCGCTGGTTCAGCCCCATTCCTTAACCGATAACAACTTGCTGAGCATGGTGCAAGGAAACCGTCGCAGGATATGTGTCATGTCGAAAACATAAGGATCCCGGAAGGCTTGGTCACAGCAGCTAGATGCTTTATCGTCATAAGCCACTTGATATTTGATATAGACTCGAATGCCTAGATTCGGTATTGGCCAACCCCTAACGCGTAAGGAAGATCTTCGCCTGCTCACTGGCCGAGGTCGATATGTCGATGACCTGTCGTTTCCAAACCAAGCGCGTGCTGAGTTTCTACGTTCGCCCCACGCACACGCGCGGATCGTTCAGATTGATGTAGAGAAAGCAAAGTCGGCATCCGGCGTGTGTGCCGTATATGTCTCGGCAGATATAGCAAACGCAGGTTTGGGTGGACTGCCTGTTTGGTTCATGCCGGAAAATGCTCCGCCGGGCTACGCCCCAGAATTTCCTTTGTTAGCGCAGGATGTGGTTCGCTATGTGGGAGAATCTTTGGCCATGATTGTTGCGGAATCGGCGGAGCAAGCCGCTAGGGCGCTAGACCTAATCGAGGTGAAATACGAGTCGTTGCCCACGTCCGTTGGGCTTGAAGAGGCCACCAGTGACGGCGCACCCGAGTTATGGCCTGGCAAAGCCCCCTTTAATGTTGCTTTCCTTTGGCAAGGAGGCGACATGAGCGCAGTTGTCACTGCACTTCGTCAGGCTGCACATTTGGTCGAAATTGACGTGATTAACAACCGTGTCGCGATTGCCGCTATTGAATGTCGTGCGGCAATTGGCGTGCATGACGCCATAAAGAGTCGCAGCACGCTTTATACCACCTCCCAGATGCCACACCCTTTACGCGCCGACTTGGCGGCAATTTTCAACGAATCGGAAGATCAATTTCGGGTTGTAATCGGCGATGTGGGTGGGGGGTTTGGCTCAAAAAACTCAATGTATGGCGAACAGGCGCTTGTGATCTGGGCCGCACGAATGCTTGATCGCCCGATTAAATGGGTGGGGGAACGTAGTGACGCATTCATCACTGATTTCCACGGCCGCGACAACGTTACCCATGGAGAACTGGCGCTCGACCAGGACGGCAATTTCCTTGGAATGCTAGTCGATGTAACCGCAAACCTTGGCGCCTATATATCGGGCCGAGGAGCCATGTCACCTGTACTTAATCAACCGGCATTAGCGGGCACCTATCGAACTCCGGCTATCCACGTACGGGTTCGCGGAATGTTTACCAACACTGTCCCCACGGATGTGTATCGCGGTGCGGGACGCCCCGAGGCAATCTACCTCCTTGAACGCCTCATCGACAAAGCAGCGGATGAACTGAACATCGATCGTGTAGAACTGCGTCGACGCAACATGATCCCGGCCGATGCCTTCCCGTATGAAACTCCACTAGGTTTGACGTATGACGGAGGGCTTTTTGAGCGCAACCTTGATGAAGGACTTCGCCGGATGGATTGGGACGGTATGGTGTCGCGCCGCGCCGAAGCAAGGGCACGTGGGCGGAGGCGCGGAATTGGACTTGCAAACTATGTTGAACGTTGTGGCCATGGCATAACCCAAGACGCACAGATCAAAGTCGCGGCTGACGGTGGAGTCACCGTTCTAATCGGTACTATGTCTAGTGGCCAGGGACACGAGACAGCATATGCCCAAATCAGTGCGGAACTGTTAGGTGTCCAGCCAAGTCAGGTAAAAGTGATCCAGGGAGATACTGACCTTGTCGCCCAAGGCAAGGGAACTGGCGGCTCATGGTCCATACCGGTAGGTGGTGCAGCAATGTCTAAGGCAGCCGACGCTATCATCGATAAAGGCAAGGAAATAGCGAGTCACCTTTTAGAAGCTTCGAGTGCCGATATCGAATTTTCGGGCGGCTACTTCACTGTTGCAGGAACCGACCATGCAATGGATTGGAGTTCTGTAGCCGCAAGCGCTTATGATCCAACACTATTGCCCGAAGGCATGACCCCAGGATTAGAAGGCACCGGCGAGTTTGTGCCTTCCAACCACACTTTCCCCAACGGGTGCCATCTCTGCGAGGTGGAGCTCGATCCCAAAACAGGGTCACTGGATATCGTGCGCTATTTAGTTGTTCATGATTTCGGGGTTGTTCTCAACCCCCTTCTTCTAGAAGGCCAGGTCCATGGCGGCGTCGCACAAGGTCTGGGTCAAGCTGTGTTCGAACGTACATATTATGACAATGCGGGCCAATTCCATACCAGTTCATTTCTGGACTACAATATTCCTCGTGCCGACGAGATACCTTCAATCGAATTCATCAGCAATCCGACCCCCTGCCCGGCCAATCCGCTTGGGTTTAAGGGCTGTGGTGAGGCCGGCGCGGCGGGTGCACCGCCAGCAGTGGTCAATGCCGTGGTCGACGCGCTTAAAGAGTTTGGGGTAAAACATATAGATATGCCACTGACCCCGGAGCGGATCTGGCGCACGATAAACAATGCCGCCACCAAGCAAGACTTTCCATGACAATTGAAACACTCACTTATCGCGGCGTTAAAACGCGCACGGTCCTGGTGCCGTTGAAGCGACCCGTGGTGTCGCGGGTAGGCCTGTACGAAGACTGGCCATTAATTCTAATTGACCTAGAAACCAACCAAGGAATAGTTGGACGCGCGTATCTCGAACCCTATCTTGCGCAATCGGTTCGATACATCATTCCGGCCATCCATGATCTGGTTGCAGCGCGCAAAGATAAACCAATTGCCCCGTTTGACGATTTTCAAGCGAACCGCAAGGCGCTTGGTCTGATCGGCCTTCAAGGTGTCTCAATGATTGCGGTCTCGGGTCTTGATATGGCTTGTTGGGATGCACTTGCCAAAGCATCTGATCTCCCGCTTGTCCGGCTGTTGGGTGGGGACCTGGGCCCTGTACCAGCATACAACAGTAATGGCCTCTGGCTTACTCCACTGGAAAGCCTAGTGGAAGAAGCAGCTGAGTTAGTGGCAGAGGGAAACTTCACATCTCTCAAATTGCGCGTAGGAAGAGATAGGCTTGCGGAGGACTTGGCCGCAGTGGATGCTGTCCGCCGCGCTGTTGGCGATAACGTCAATCTAATGTGCGACTTCAATCAGGGCCAAAACCTTGGAGATGCACTAGTGCGATGCCATGCACTTGATGACCAAGGCCTCTACTGGTTCGAGGAGCCAATCCCGTACGACGAGATAACGGGCTACGCCCAATTGACTCGCGAACTCGCAACTCCAGTACAATTGGGGGAAAATTTTTATGGACCGCGCGCATTATACGAGGCGATCGAGGCCAAAGCTGGCGATTACGTGATGCCAGATTTGATGCGTATCGGCGGCGTTACAGGCTGGTTGCGCTCGGCCGCGATCGCGGGCGCATCTGGGGTGCCAATGTCAACACATCTGTACCCCGAGGTTTCTGCCCATCTAATGCGGGTTACTGAAACGGCTCACTGGCTCGAGTGGCAGGACTGGTGTAATCCAATTCTTACACAGCCGTATACGCTAGAAAATGGTCACCTCTTGGTTCCAGACCGACCCGGAACAGGGATAAATTGGAATGAAGACGCGGTATCTCAGTATCTGATGGAAGCTTGATCCGGAACCTAGAACTATGCCCGAAATGGAAATTCGCGCACTCACCTTCGACGTGTTTGGCACAGTCGTAGATTGGCGAAATTCAATCGCCCGCGAAGGAGCAACATGGGGTCCCAAGAAGGGCCTGGAAATAGACTGGTTCGCCTTTGCTGATGCGTGGCGCGGGCTATACCAACCCGCCATGGAGAAAGTGCGCGAGGATCAAATGGGCTGGGTCAACTTGGACGCGCTTCATCGTATGAACCTCAACCAACTAAGCGATCAATTTGGACTGGGTGGGTTAAGTGAAACCGATCTCAAACATCTGAACCAAATTTGGCACCGGCTCGACCCTTGGCCGGACGCCGTCGCTGGTATGGAACGTCTGAAACAAAAATTCACTCTGGCATCTCTGTCTAACGGAAACGTTGCCCTAATTGTGAACATGGCGAAACGTGCCCGCATCCCATGGGATATGGTTCTCGGCGCAGAGGTTGCCGGCCACTATAAGCCGCAGCCTGAGGCATATAGCATCAGTGTGGGCCTCCTTGGCCTCGAACCTCAACAGGCGCTCATGGTCGCAGCTCACAATGGCGATCTAGTAGCGGCGGCGGCGGTCGGACTACGGACCGCTTTTGTGCGCCGGCCAACTGAATATGGCCCGAATCAGGATTTTGACTTTGACCCCAAACACAAATTTGATTTTGTAGCAGAAGACTTCCTCGACCTTGCCGACCAGCTGGACTGTTAATTGACAAATATCCCATTTAAGCGAGACCTAACATTCGACTACGGCAGGCCCGCCGATCTATCGCCGTTTATCAGACGCGTCGTCGCACGCAACCCAAGTATGTTCACTCTTCACGGAACGGGCACCTACATCGTTGGACGAGGCAAAGTCGCGATTATCGACCCCGGACCAGATCTCCCAGAGCATATCGACTCATTACTTGAGGCAGTGCGTGGTGAAACTGTTACCGACATCGTAATCACCCATACTCATATCGACCATTCCCCCGCCACGCCCTCCGTAAAGGCAGCAACTGGTGCTACAACGTGGGGGTTCGGACCGCACGGTACTCCAAGCGGTACATACCAAGTAGAAGAAGGTGCGGACCGTGATTTTGTACCCGATTATGCAATAGGCGATGGGGATGTCGTCAGCGGTGATGGTTGGTCATTGGAGGCCATTCACACTCCGGGTCACACCTCAAATCATCTCTGTCTCGCGTTACGCGAAGAAAACATCATGTTCTCGGGTGATCACGTGATGGGTTGGTCAACATCAGTAATTTCACCACCCGACGGAGATATGGGTGATTACCTGCAGTCGCTTCGTAAGCTAATGGTGCGAGAAGAGATACGGTATTGGCCTACCCACGGCCCAGCAATTGAAAATCCGCGACCATTCGTCGGCGCATTTATTGACCATCGTGAGAAAAGAGAAGTTCAAATTTTGACATGTCTTGATGAAGGGTTGGTTGCCATCCCTTCGATGGTTGAGCGGTTATATACGAAAGTGGATCCACGTCTGTACCGCGCAGCCGGCCGTTCTGTGCTGGCTCACCTGATACATATGGTCAACACTGGCCGCGCAAAATGTGAGGGCAAGCCCGAAATCGATACTCTCTATCACCCAATTCAACGGTAAGGTCTGGCTGCCATGCATTGTGTCCAGATGGCACTCGTGTTGGCATAATTGTCTTAAAATTCTGTTCGCGTGTTTGGTGCCAGTGACCATTAGCTGCAAGTAAGGATCCGCGCTATTCCCGGTCGTAAGTATCCTGCCCATTGCGGCGCTGATAGACCGGGATTGTCCGGATCTTTCCGGCGACCGGTGGATGTTCAATGAGGTTCATGACCTCCTTGAGCACGTGCCCAGTGATCGAAGGGATCGGCATGGTAACGGCTTCCGTGAGCGGCACCCATTTTATATCGAGCAGTTCTCCGCTACTTTTAATCTCTCCGCGCGAATGAACTTCGTCAGCCATAAAAAAACGCGCGTGGAATCGTCTTGGCCGTCCCGGTGGAGTGATTGCCCTACACACATAATCGAGCCGATCGAGTGCAGGGCCTAAACCCTGCGTAGAGAAGTCGGCCCAAGCTGTACCATTGCTAGTCGGATGACCGTCCGGCATCGGACGCGCTAACATCAAGCCCGTCTCCTCGTAGGTTTCACGGATCGCCGCTACCGAGAGGGCACGCGCACGGGCTGCCCCACAAGTTTTTTCCAACCTCGCCGCTACGTCGGGATCTAGAGGCGTTGCTGGACGCACTCGACTATCGCTCGGATCAACCCTCCCGCCCGGAAACACATAGCGGTTCGGCATAAAGGCATGAGCACCATGGCGTTGGCCGAGCAATACTTCTGGTTCGCCACAAGAATGGCGGACTAGAACCAGGGTGGCGGCATCCTTTGGTCGAAGTGATTGGCTCATAATCTTGGAAATTGACGTGAGGGTTAGGGCCGGCATTATAGCCTTTAGGCCGGCGGCTTGCGACCATCCAAACAGATTGTCAAAATGTATTGAATCTCTCTTTCTGGCAAGCAACCGCCGCCGGAACCTTCGTAACTGAACACTGGGATAAATTATGCCGCAGATCAATACGGATAAAGGTGCACTTCACTTCGACGTTTTAGATGCGACACCGCCCTGGCTGGACACCCCAGAAACAATCTTGTTCCATCATGGCGTCGCCATCGATAGCGGCATTTGGGCAGGCTGGCCCCCAGCTCTGTCTGATCGTTATCGTATCCTCACATTCGATGTGCGCGGGTATGGCCGCTCAAATATTCCGGACGAGAGCTTCCATTGGTCGTTTGAGCTGCTCGCCGAGGATGTGCTGGCCGTCGCTGACGCGGCAGGCGTCGATAAATTTCATTTTGTTGGTGAATCCATGGGAGGCGCGATGGGACTTTACCTCTCTATTCACCATCCGGGCAGATTATTGAGCGTTACTCCATGCACCAGCCCACATAACGGTGGCGCAGTTCAATGGTTGGTGGAATGGCGGGATTACATCGCAGAACACGGCATGGATGGCTGGTCCGAACGGATGATGGGACGGCGGTTCTATCCTGGCGGCCTAACACAAGCCGCGGAAAGTTGGTTTGCAAACACGCAAGCATCTAGCGCACCCCAATCTGTCCTTGGACACGGAGAAATGCTTCTAGAGATAAATCTCAGCCCCCAACTCTCCTCTATTACAACTCCCGTCCATTTAATCGCTGCAGACAACAGCCCGTTTCTGCCACTAGCTATAACCCTTGAAATTCGCGACGCGATCCCGGGCGCGGAAATGGATGTGATACCGAACGCGCGTCATGGTGTTGTGTTTTCACATGCAGAACAATGTGCACAATCTCTGCGTGGCTTTTTGGACCGCACCGGACTCGGACTGAAAATCGCCTGATCGAGAATGCCAAACGTACATCGGTTACAAAATAACTCGCCAATTGCTGACAAAGTTTCAACTCATGTCTGACCAACCATAGATTTACCGGGAACAGGCATGTCAGCAACAAGCACTGTGCCCGTCTCCGATTCAGTAATGTAAAGTTTTTTTCGATCAGGCCCACCATAAGCGACATTGGTGGTCATGACTCCGGCGCAGGATCGGATGCGGGCTACCGGCTCACCGAGTGAACTGAACAGCCAAACGGTGCCGAGTCCGGCGTGGGCTACCGCTATATTACCTGCCTCATCCAGTGCCAGGCCATCAGGGCCGGCAAGCCCACCAGATAGCTGTAGGAATACGCCCACCTTGGAGGGCATTCCATCAAGTAAAAATGGCACTCGCCAAACACTATTGTCGCGTGTCACCGCGAGATAAAGCACCGTCTCATCAACGTTCATGACAAGACCATTGGGACTCGGAATAGCGTCCAGTAAACATTCGAGGGCCCCGTCGGAACTCTGGCGATAGAGCCTTCCTCTGGGATCGTGAAGCCCTGTCTGCCCTTGATCAGTAAAATATAGAGCGCCGTCAGAAGCAAAAAACAGGTCGTTAACGCCCCTGAAACGTTCCAGCGTCGGCCTGTCGAGCGCCACCTTTATTGCCCCAGTAATAGGGTCTATCTCCATGATTCCGTGCTTGTGATCGGCAATAAACATCCTCCCCTCACGGTCAAACTTTAACCCGTTGGGTTCTCCATCGTACTCGACGACCAGTGTCCAATTTCCGTCTGGAGAAATGCGGAACACGCGCCCAAAGGGGATATCAACAACGTAAAGATTGCCTTCCAAATCAAAGGAGGGACCTTCCAGAAAACTATCGAGCTCCTGCCCGCGCATCTGGATATTTGCCCAATCACTCCGTGCGGATCGTCGAAATTCATCCGGAAGACTCGCGAAGACGCGGGTTTCAATATCCGGCGGTGTGGCAAACATTAAAGTCCTCCCACAAATCATCAACGTCACAAATGAAACGGGATGTAGAGTGCTATTTCGGGCATCGCAATCACTAGAGCAACACACAACAGAATCAAAAGCACGAACGGAAACACGCCACGGGCCACCTCTGCCGTGGAAACCCGACCGGCGTGAACACCATCACTGGCCACCGCCTGAATCACGAATAAATTGAGCCCAACCGGTGGTGTAATCAATGCACACTCCATCATCATCGTGAAAATGATCCCAAACCAGATAGGGTCGATAGCAAGGTCGCGTAAGGACGGCTCAATAATCGGCAGCATTAACAACATCATCGACAAAGTTTCAAGAACACACCCCATCACGAGCAAAAGGGCACAAATTGTGCCGACAAACGCCACGGGTAAAACTAAATTAACCACCACCGCAGCAGTAACCGCCTGCGGAACCTGGTAAAGCGTAATTGCCTGGCCAAATACCTTAGCTCCCGCAATGATGAATAAAACCATCACCGTGGTCCGCGCCGATTCACGCGCAATCGCGAACAATTCTCCGGTTGAAAGCGAACGCTGTATAACCAAAGTAATTACCAACGCTGCAACAAATCCGACCCCAGCCGCTTCGGTGGGGGTAAAAACCCCAAAATAAATTCCGAACAATATCAACACAGCAAGCGCCAAAGTAGGCGATGCCCGTAAGGTAGCACGCCAGCGCTCAGTCCAAGACGCACGCGGCGCCGCACGTTGCCCTCCCCCAAAATGGGCCCATGCAACAACGTAAACCACAAATAGCGCTGTCAATAAAAGACCAGGGCCAATGCCCGCCAAAAACAAATCAACAATCGATTCCGACATAACAAAACCGAACACGATCATCGGAATAGACGGAGGAATCAGAATTCCAATGGTGCCGCCTGCCGCCAATAACCCGTACACGAAACGCCGCTCGTATCCGCGCGAAATCAGAGCCGGAATTGCTACCGTTCCGATTGTGGCAGCCGTCGCCACAGATGAGCCCGAGATCGAAGAAAAAATTGCGCAAGAGAGAATTGTCCCCACCGCCATGCCACCTGGCCAATGTCCCACCCAACTTTGCACGGCGTCGAACAAATCATTGCCAGCACCCCCACGGAGAAGCACATTCGCCATAAGAACAAATAACGGCACCGCGAGCAGGATGAAATTGTCCATGCTCGCCATCATCGCTTGCGGCATAATCAATGGGGAAAGATCAGCGGTTAGTAACAGCACGACTCCAAGGCCAGCCATAGCAAAAGCAATGTCTACCCCTGCGAGCAACAGCGAAAGTAAACCGATTAAAATGAGAGCCGTCGTCATCGCCTTAAAAATCTGGCGCGCGAGCAGCATCATTTAGGCGTTCCGGATGCTCAAAACTATCGACCATTACGGCAAACGCTTGAAGAGCTGCAAGCATAAGACCAAGGACCAGGGGAGCTTGCAATAACCACATCGGTAATTCCAAAGTGGAATCGGTCCGCTGGCCGATCGATATCGAGAATCGCATCAGCGCACCCGAATACCAAGCTCCTGTCCCAGACACTGCCGCCACCACCAGCAACGAGAGACGAGCCAACCATAATTGCGCACCGGTCCCCAGCAAACTTGAAACAACGGTAATTCGGATGTGTTCTCGCCGGCCTACCAGCCATGCACACGCCAGAAAGACCCCGTAAACCTGCAGCACGCGGGCACTTTCCTCAACCCAACGTGTCGGATTCAAGAATACATACCGCATCACGACTTCATAGGTGACAATCAGCCCTATGACGAAGAATAGAACCGCCGCCAACCCGGCAGCTACTACACACAATCGGTCGATCGCACGGATGATTTTCGCCAACAGCTCCTCACCAATCAGCGGGCTAGCCGATCACGCAAGGCTTCCGTTGCCAACATTAATTCCACGCCAATATCGCCCGCGTTCTTGACATAGGACTCACGCAAAGGTGCGCTGACCCGCTCCCACGCAGCTTTTTCTTCTGCGCTCAGGTGGTGAATTTCGAGCCCATTTTTGATAGCAATCTGGGTCGCTTTTTCTTCGATCTTCGTAAACTCGACGCGCAGTTCTTTCTCCACCTGGCGCGCAGCGTCAGTCAGAATATCTCGGTGCGTTTGGTCTAGCTGCTGCCAGAAACGCTCGTTAATGACCACCACGAACTCGATATCGGAATGATGTGTCATGGAAAGGTGATCCATGACATCAAACAGTTTTCTTTCTTGGACGCTAAGCATACCGGTCATGCCTCCGTCGACAGTACCGCGCTCGTAAGCCAGATATTGGCGCGATGCTGCTATGTTCGTTGCCGCACCTCCAACCGTATTGACAAACATTTCCAATGCTTTTCCAAAAGTTCGAATCTTTAGTCCCTGCATATGATCAGGGTGAGTGACCGGTTTGCCACGCGTCAGTAAGACGGTCAGACCATACGGCTGCCACCACAAGGGCCGGGCACCCTTTTCCGCCATCGCCTGATCGATCAACTGTCGAATTTTAGAATCAGGATCTGTCGCCGCACCTACAAGCTCGAGCGAATTGAAGAGAAATGGTACAGAAAAAATATCGACGGCTGGGATTGTCCCTGCAAATCGCACCAAGCTTGCAGAACCCATTTCGATCTGGCCTGATGCAACCGCTGTCGGCACCTCTTTGTCAGTGAACAATTGCGCCGCTGGATATATCTCAACAAGTAAATCACCATTACTCTCTGCTTCCACCTTCTCCTTGAAACTGACCAAATTCTGGCTTAGGGGCGAAGTAATTGGCAGTTGCATCGTAATACGAATCTTGGTCGCTGCGTCGGCCGTTGTTCCGAACGTTACTAAACCAACCATCACCAGTGATAATAAACCGAATTGGATCACGTTTTTTCTTCCATGCCAGCTTCGCGGGCATCATCTAAATATTCATCTAGGCCGCTAATTTCGTGTAGGTCGGAAAAACTCGGCAACTCTCCGAGAGCTACACCGCCGTCATTACGCATTTGTGACAAAACCTGGCGCACAGCACCCGTGGCAGCCAAAAGTGCCGTGATGGGGTAGATTGCAAGTGAAAACCCAATTTCACTGAGCACCTCGGCCGATAAGTAAGGCGTTTTCCCGCCTTCAACCATATTGGCCAGCAGGGGGGTATTCGGAAATTCCTGGGTCAGGCGGGTTAGCTCGTCCAAGTCGCGCGGTGCTTCAATGAACAAGATGTCAGCCCCCGCTTCTCGATATGCATGACCCCGCGCTAGAGCTTCGTTGAGTCCCAAGACCGCGCGAGCATCCGTGCGTGCAACAATTAGCAAATCATTCTCTGCTTCATCCTTGGCTGCCTTTATCTTAGACACCATTTCACCTACCGCGACCACCTGTTTACCTTCTAAGTGGCCACATCGCTTCGGAAATTCTTGATCCTCGAGTTGCATGGCGGCGACTCCAGCACGCCGATAGGCTCTTACGGTGTGACGAACATTAAGGGCGTTGCCGTAGCCGGTGTCGGCGTCGGCGATGACCGGGATCGATACGGCCCCTGCAACACGGGCCGCAAGACCTGCCATTTCGGTTCCCGTCATCAAACCAATATCCGGGGCCCCTAAATGGGAAGCCGATGCTCCGAAACCAGTCAGATAGCAAAGCGGAAAGCCAGCTTGTTCAATAAGCCGCGCACTCCAAGCATCATAGGCTCCGGGCGCCACCGAACACCCGGGCGAAGCAATTATGTCTCGTAACTTATCTGCATCGGCCATTATTTCGCCCTCAAAGGGAGCGATGTTCCTACCAAACACGAAACGCAACTTTGCAGTCTCTGCGTGGAAACTGCAAGCGATTGGCCGACAAACCGCGGCGAAGTTCACGCCTCTACTGCTGTTCTAAAGACTGCCCTTCTTGTGAATTTGAATCCTGCCCGGCGTCACTTTCAAAGTCGGCATCTTGTACTCTAAACCCGCGCTCCATAGCCCTAGGGTAATATTTATGAAAAGCAGCCATGATGTCGTCAAAGGGTATTTCATCATAGGACCCGCGTTGACGAACATATTCCATATGTCGTCTCCCCGCCGCATCATAGGGATGAAACAAAGAATCCTCGCGGCCATCAAACTCCAGAGGCAATACCCCAAACCGTTCGCATAGGCTCAAATTAAATGCGGGAGTGGCTTTGACCCAACGGCCCTCTAGGGACAGCTCCGTGTAGCCGTGGAACACAAACTCATCGGTCCCCATGAACTCGATCAGCCTGGGTGTTGCCAAGTGATTTCGGACGTCACCGTAACCGACCCTACTTGGTATGCCAACGGCACGCGCACTCGCCGCAAGCAGGGCCGCCTTCGTAATGCAAAATCCGCGGGCGCGCTCCAAACACGTACTCGCCCGAAAACCTTCTGGCGTACAGTTTATATCGTAAGGATCATATCGGATTGAATCGCGCACCGCATAATAGAGCTGCACTCCGCGGTCGATATCGTCGCCGCCGTTACCCACAACGCCTTCTGCGAAGGTCTGCACTGCAGCATTATCACTATCAATGAAATAACTCGGTGCAAGGGTGGGCTCCAGGTTCTGACCATCAAGAACAGGGGCTTGGGTGGATATCCGGTCACTCATCGTTCATCCAATTCTATACCGCATTTCTGGCGCCGCACCCTGACCGCTGGATCCAAGCACGTCAAGGAGCATGGCCCGCGCAGAACGCTAAGCCAATCACTTTCGCGCCGTAGCGCTAACATCCACCATATGCGCTCCTTTATGGATATTAGGAACCGCTTGAACCAAACCTCCCTGTGGGCATATAAACTAGGGTACATAGGCTTCAATAAGGCTTGGCAAAACGAGGATATTACCGATGGCTCAACAGCGTTTTGGCGCATCCGCGCGAGGCCGAGCAACCAGCGCGGTCGAAATCGACGAGGGTCTGCGGGCCTTCATGCTGAAAGTGTACAACTATATGGGGCTTGGGCTTGCGTTGACGGGCGCGGTCGCATTTTTCACTGCCAGTTCCCCAGCCATGATGCAAGCGATTCACGGTACCGCTTTAAGTTGGCTAGTGATGCTGTCCCCGCTCGCTTTCATTCTTGTACTTAGTTTCGGCATACAAAAGCTACGGCCAGCAACGGCGCAGGCCTTGTTCTGGGCGTTCGCGGGCGTTATGGGCTTATCCCTGTCCTCGATCTTCATCGTATACACTGGTACCAGCATCGCGCGCGTGTTCTTTATTACGGCCGCTTTGTTTGGGGCCATGAGCCTGTATGGCTATACCACCAAAAAATCTCTCGCCTCTTGGGGTTCGTTTCTTTTTATGGGTCTGATTGGTGTGATCATTGCTATGGTCGTTAACATTTTCCTAGCATCAAGTGCATTACATTTTGCAATCTCGGTAATCGGCGTCCTAATATTTACCGGTCTCACTGCGTACGACACCCAAAACATCAAACAGCAATATTACGAGGGAGACGGGGCAGTGATTGCCGAGAAAAAGGCGATCATGGGCGCACTCAGGCTATACCTAGATTTTATTAATTTATTCATCATGTTGATGCATCTTATGGGTCAACAAAGATAGATCCTTACCAGAATATTCCTAAAGACCGAACTGCCCGGCGACTCGCCGGGCAGTTTCATTTTGGCCGCCAAAAACCCTCTGGATTCGACACAGGATTGGTACTGTCTTATCCGTAATAGACACCCCAATCCAGCAAAGTAGCAAAGCTAAACAGAACAGCACACTTCCTAATGGCAAAGCTTCAAAAACGTGCTGGTTTCGCGCACACTGGCAATTGGTAAACCCATAACGCCCATTATTAACAGGCAACAAATTATGAGTCGCTACGACGAGATTTATGCCCGAGCCCATAATCAACCCGAACTATTTTGGGAAGAGGCCGCGGAGGAAATTCATTGGTACAAAAAATGGGACAAGGTCCTCGATCGCTCGAATCCGCCCTTTTATCGGTGGTTCCCAGGTGGCGCTGTCAACACCTGTTACGATGCTCTAGACCGTCATATCGATGAGAAAGGTCATGGTGATCGTCTGGCTCTGATTTACGACAGCCCAGTCACAGACAAATTGCGACGTTTCAGCTATGCGGAGTTGCGACAAGAGGTTGCGTTATTTGCAGGTGCTTTAAGCAAGCTAGGCGTTGGAAAAGGCGATCGTGTGTTAATTTATATGCCTATGGTGCCTCAAACCGTAGTCGCGATGCTTGCAAGCGCGCGCATCGGCGCCATTCACTCAGTTGTATTCGGTGGATTTGCTGCGCCTGAACTTGCAACCCGAATAGACGACGCCAAGCCAAAAGTAATTGTCGCCGGAAGCTGCGGTATCGAACCAGGCCGGATCGTACCGTACAAGCCACTTCTCGACGCAGCCATCGAACTCGCCGACCACAAGCCTCAAAAATGTCTGATTATGCAACGCGAGGAAAAACCTGCTGACTTGATACCAGGTCGGGATATTGACTGGAATGAGGCAATGGAAAATGCTCAAGCGCATGAGTGTGTTCCAGTCGACTCAAACGACCCAGTGTACATTCTCTACACCTCCGGCACGACAGGCATTCCCAAAGGGATTGTCCGAGATAGTGCCGGACACATGGTCGCCCTTAAATGGACCATGACCAATACCTACGATACCGCACCCGGCGAAGTATATTGGGCTGCCTCCGACGTCGGATGGGTGGTTGGTCACTCTTACATTGTTTACGGCCCACTTTTGCAGGGTTGCACATCCGTTCTCTACGAGGGCAAGCCAGTGGGGACCCCAGACGCCGGGGCATTTTGGCGGGTAATGGCAGATCACAAGGTAAAGACGATGTTTACTGCACCAACCGCCTTGCGTGCGATCAAGAGGGAGGACCCAGACGCCAAACTGATGGCTGATTACGACCTCACCAGTTTCAAAGCACTCTTCTTGGCAGGCGAACGTGCCGACCCGACCACTGTGGAGTGGGCGGCACGCCATCTTGGAACACCAGTGATCGACCACTGGTGGCAAACTGAAACCGGATGGTCAATCACGGGTAATTTTCTCGGGCTCGGAGCACTGCCCATAAAATATGGTTCTTCAACCAAACCTGCTCCCGGGTTTGACCTTCAGGTGCTGAACGAACAAGCAATTGAGGTTCAGGCAGGAGAAATTGGTGCGCTCTCGGTCAAGTTGCCAATGCCTCCGGGTTGCCTGCCAACTTTGTGGAAAAACGATGAAGGGTACATATCGTCGTACTTGGAAGATTATCCGGGCTACTACAAGACTGGTGATGCCGGCTATGTCGACGAAGAGGGCTATGTTTGGGTGATGACCCGGACCGACGACATTATCAATGTCGCAGGTCACCGGCTTTCGACGGGGGCCATGGAGGAAGTGCTTGCAGCACACCCTGATGTAGCCGAGTGCGCTGTCATGGGCGTTCACGATGAACTCAAGGGCCAGGTACCGCTCGGACTAATGGTATTGAAGGTTGGCGTAAACCGATCCCCCGAGGAGATCGTTTTTGAATCGGTGCAAATGGTCCGCGACAAAATCGGACCCGTGGCCTCATTTAAAACTGCGATCGTGGTAAAGCGCCTTCCTAAAACTCGCTCCGGTAAAATTCTACGAGGTACCATGCAAAAGATAGCCGACAACGAGGACTACCGCATGCCCGCTACCATTGATGACCCAGACATTCTTGAAGAGATTGCCGAAGCACTTGCCACCGTGGGCTATCCACAATCGTGAACGGGCCGCAAAATCTCAGGGTATATGGTTTGCTGCTCCGAGAAAGCAAAGTCTTAGTCTCAGCAGAACAGGTAGCTGGACGCGATATCCTAAAATTTCCTGGTGGTGCAGTGGAGCTGCACGAAACGCCAGAGCAGGCCTTGGTTCGAGAGTTTGATGAGGAATGTCAGCTCCTTATTCAACCCGTTAAGCTGCTGAATGCACCAGGCACTTTGTTCAGTCCATGGACATTTTCTTATTATACACCGCTGTATTATGCGGTCGCCGCGGACGGCGACCCTGAATGCCCTGAACATGAGCCCATCGAGATTGCATTTCTCTCTGCGGAGGAGACGATAGCTAGTGGGCGCATGGCGGCACCGGAGATTGTAGCCCTCCGTCGTGCTTTGGCCGGCTGAAAATTATTCAACGTAGAACGCAATACGCATCTTTGTGCAGGCATTTCTACAAACACGAACGCAGTGTCCCTTTATGCACGTAGTGCCAGGAAAATAAATCACCACACAATGCTAAACTCTAATGGATTAGTGGTGTCGCCAAGGATGAATCAACTATTTAAGCCTCTACAAAGCTGAGTGTAGTCGCTGTGAGACGGCTTGATTAAGCCGTGGCGAATAAAAAAATCGATCAATACGAGATTACAGTTAAATTTGAATCTATCTGTTGACTCAATTACAGACATCACCTGGTCGGCTGGCCAAAGCTGAAAATCTTCGACCTCGCCATCACAGTTTCTCGGTCTGAAATCGGTTGGTAATTCCAGATCATAGGAAAAAATCAGATCATCTCTTAGTCCGTGCTCGATTTCTAGGTGATAACTTATTGTACCAACGGGTCGCGCCTGTCGCACTAATTCAGATGGAAGACCAGCTTCCTCGGCACATTCCTTCTCCAAGTTTTCCGCCAAACTTAGTTGCGCAGGTTGTCCACCAGCAACCGTGTTGTCTAGCTCCCCTGGATATGTTAGCCGGTCCAATGTTCGACGTGGCACCCATATCAAAAAATTAGCTTCATCGCGCACAAAACCGGTCAGATGCAGCCCATAGGCGCGTGTCCCGAATGCCGGCACCACGGCACGCTCAAGCTCAAACAGACATTCGCCAAACCGCGTTCCCACCGCATACGGCTCGTGACGCCAAGGGCTAGTAAATCCGGATTCCGTGAGGGCATTCCCAATTCGTGACATCGCTTCTGTCAAGACAGCAGGCGTGTCTAAGGTAGGATTGATTTTAATATCATCGATGTCACATTGAACGACGTCCGGAAAAGCCGCAAAATACGGTATCAGGGGACGCTTAACCCACCCCACTCTTCGATTACCCATATTCAAAGGGACAAAATTCGTCAGGTTATGGCGATTGCAATTTTCGATGTGGTCAAGAAAACTCATCTTATAATTGTGCCACCTAATTATGTCCGGGGATGCATGTCATATGGCTTAGGGAATAATAAATATAGATGAAGATGAGGCGGCAAACACTGAAGTGGCTTTGCGTAATGGCTTGCGCGGTACAGTGGTCCTGTTCCCCGCAATTGATCTCTCTGGGTCCACCAATAGCTGGACCGTATTTAAGCACGGACGCACTCATCACAGCTGACGGAGCCAGATTGTTTCTTCGAACCTGGACGCCAGAGGAAAACCCCCGTGCCATTCTCGTAGCATTGCATGGGTTTAATGATTACAGCAACGCTTTCGCTGATGCTGGAGTTTATTGGTCCAGCCAAGACATCATGGTTTACGCGTACGACCAGCGAGGGTTCGGCAGTAACGAACAAGCCGGGCAATGGCCCGGATTGGATACCCTAGTGAATGACCTGTCACAAGCGATTCGTATCATCGGGGCAGCACATCCCGACCAACCGCTTTACTTGATCGGCGAAAGTATGGGCGGGGCAGTGGCTATGACAGCGCTCGCGCGCAGTCGTCTCAAAGTGAGGGGCGTTATTCTAGTAGCGCCAGCAGTATGGGGACGGGAGACCATGAATCGCATTTATCCTCTCGCCCTTTGGCTTGGAGCGCACACCTTTCCTTGGGTCAAGCTATCTGGCCAAGATCTTGGCTTCAAACCCTCAGACAACAACGCCATGCTGATAGCCCTAGGAGAGGATCCGTTGGTTATCAAGAAGACCAGAATCGACGCGCTTTACGGCATCGTCAATCTCATGGATGCGGCATTAGAGGCAGCGCCCTCTATCCGCGCCCCGATGCTGGTGCTGTACGGCGCCCAAGACGAAATAATACCTAAAGCGGCCACCGGAAAAATGCTCGCCAGACTCTCTGGCTCTCCTAGGATAGTCATTTATCCGGACGGTTATCACTTGCTGCTTCGGGACTTAAGTGCCGAAGTGGTATTAGCCGATATATCAGCCTGGATTACTGGCACTGATGGCAAATTACCGTCGGGATATAGTGGGGAATGGCAGTTATTTTTCGAACAATGACGGCCCGGAATTCTGAACTTTAACTTGGAAATTTGGTCGATTCCGAGGCACGCGCCATACGCCAAGCAATCCAGATTGCAAATAACAACAGAACTGCACCAATCATGTAGGGCGCATGCCTGCCCCAAGTACTAAAAACCGCACCTGCAAACGCCGGCCCTAAAATACGGGCAAGGCTTGCACCTGATTGGGCCACCCCCAAAGCGGCCCCCTGTGACTCCGAGGACGCGCGGCGAGAAATCAAACTATTCAGCGCCGGATTGCACAGGCCAAACCCACCCGCTAGTAGCGCTGTGGCCACTAATAAAACCGTCATATTCTGCGCAAGCGGCATTGCTGCGAAACCGATCACCAAACCACAAAGACCCAGCACAACGACACGCGCTTCACCCCAACGCCGCGTGGCGGGACCAATCAGGCCACCTTGCACCACAGCCGCAACCACTCCCACATATGCAAACAGACGGCCGACCTCACGAGGTCCCCAAGAAAACTGACGTTCGGCCCACATTGCAATAGTTGCCTCAAGGCCAGCAAAAACGAACATCACGAGCAAGAAAAGAAACACTAAATGCTTCATGTCCGCCCGGCGAACTGCAGCCAGAATAGGGGAAAACCAACCACGCAGTCTTACACTCGTTACGCTAACGCTCCTGGACTCCTTTAAAATTAGAATGGTCAATACCGCTGCCAAAACCGAGAGACCGGCCGCAGAAAGGGGGGCAAAGTGAAAATTAATATGCCCCGCCACGGGCTCCGTAAGATAACCACCGATAACAGGACCAAAGATAAACCCGAGCCCAAACGCCGCACCGAAAAGCCCCATGCCACGTGCCCGATTCTCAGGCGTAGTAACATCCGCAATATAAGCCTGGGCTGCTGCTATGTTACCGGCAAACAATCCTGCCAAAGCCCTAGCCACAAACAACATAACAAGAGTACTCGCGTAAGCCATTGCCACATACGCCACACACGTACCAGCCAAGCTGACCAGAATAACTTTTCGTCTTCCATATTGATCACTGAGCGCGCCAATAATCGGCGCAGCAATAAATTGCATGAGCGAATAACTTGCCATCAGCAGCGTCACAGTGCCTGGCGAAGCACCAAAGTGTTCCGCGTAAAAAGGCAATATCGGGATGATTAAGCCAAAGCCTAAGAGGTCGATAAAAACAATGAGAATCAGGGCGGGCATTGTAGTAGTCAGCGTTAGTTATCTAGCCGGTCTATAAGGGGAGGGCGGACGGGTGGTTGAAAATCATATGGTGGAAAGTGTTCTTACATAAGCTCTTAGCGTGTGGACTGGGATTTGTACCGGATGCACGCACCCTTTCCAACCGAGTTAATGTCAAAATACACGCGCTCATAAGTTCTATCCCATGCTGATTCCACTCCCTCCCGCATTAGTTCAAGACTGCCTTGGTGACATGAGTTTCTGACCAAGTTTGTGCGCCTCTGCAGTTCCTCACATAACTAATCAGAACCACAAATATCCGATCAACATCCCAGCCAGAATTCCCTTGATGAAACCACTCCACGCTGAAATATGAGGATGCCGTTCTATGTAATCTCGGTGCCACTTCCATAAATTACAGAGTCTACGCAACATTCTCTACTGTTCCTCTAATGCGGTCGGCCTAATCTATCAGAAGTGGCCCTGAGCACAGAATCAGGCCTTTCAGCTCCCTCTATTGCCCTAGTTCCCGTGTGGACATAGCATTTTTCATATGAGATTTTTATTTCCTATCATAGTTGTGGTTTGTCTCGTTCCGTCGATAACCGTTATGAGTGCCAACCATGAATGGGTGGTGACTCATCAAGACGGTAAGTGCCTCAGGCTTGGCACGGAATAAATAAACATCCCCGGCCCGCAATTGACGCACCTACGGGAGAAACCAAAAAATAACTTTTGATTGTAGTGCTAACTATCAGGTTAATTAGAGGCAGCAATGACACAAAATACTGATAGTCACAACGAAGCCGACCCTTACGATGTCCTAGACTCCTGGCTCCGACGGCAGCATCAGGAAGAGCTAGGGGATGAGACCGTTTCGGTTAAACCGGCTCTTACTAACGATCAAATAGAGAAATTAATAGAAATAAACCAGGGTGCTCTTAGTAAGAAAATACACTCCGTTTTTATGGAACATGCCCTTCATAAGGGTGTTGAAGATTTTATAAGATTTTTCTTTGTAATTGGTTTTATTTCATTTGTTTTATTGATAATTATCGTCCCGATATTCAATTTAAATATATTTTTAGATCTATCTTCTTTATTTTTCACCACGATACTTTTTATTGTCGTTTTTTATATAGTTTGGAATATGTCCAAAACTAATAGTCTATGGAGTAAATTTTTAGAGGAAAAGGAAGAAATAAAGAGAATTAATTATCATAATCACTATATTTTAAGTAAGTTGCTAATTAAAAAAATGAAACAAGGCCAAATGTAAAAACAAAAATTACAAAATAGAGTAATGGCGGTTGATCGTTAAAAGCCGACGGTTTCAGTCCTAAAAATGTAGGAGTTGTTATCTACTGTTGTACCGTATTTTTGACGAAAATGATACGTGGTCAGGAGATAAATTATGGGTTATTCAAAAGGTATAGGACTAACTGTAACACTATGAATGCTGGCTTCTAGCGGTGCTTATGCATGGTGGGAAGAAGGAAAATTTCTTTGTAGGCCATGGAAGTATGATGATGGCTCAAGAGATGACATGCCAATGCTATTTGAAGTGACGGCAGATAGCAGTAAAGTTTAAACAACGTTCCTCATGATTTTCTTCTCTTTTTTCATACTCCAAAACTTTCTCCACATCCACACTGGGATGTAGCATTGGGATTAACAATCTTCAGGTAAGAGCCAGCAATATTACTCGTAAAATCTATGATGGTATTGATTACATACATCATTGCTTCAGGCTGTACACATAGGTATCCATTCTTTAACTGGAATTTGTCTTCAGTATTAAATTTATCTGGTATCTCATTCTCAAGAACCGACCACTCATAAGTAAAGCCGGAACAACCACCACTTTTAACACCAAGCATGATACCCTTGGCCTTATGGTTTTTAACAATACCAGACAGGTGCTCGTTAGCACCCTCTGTAATTGTGATTAAAGACATATTGACCTTTCATTAGTTGCAAATAAACAAAATCCATAACCCGTAACAACTGAAGCTGACCACGAGGTACTTCCCATAATCATTATAACGTTACATGTACCAGATGTTAAAGGAATAATGGCAAATTTCTGCCCTCTTCCAAACTAGTAACGTTCCCAAATACCCAATGAGTCCGTCTCATATTGATACAGAGTTTTAGCTGACTTTAGAACACCTATGGATCACCAACTCTTCTGTAACAATCTTGGTGAAATCGAGGTTAGAAATATCCACCACTGGTGGATCCAGCAGCTTATCTTCTCTTCCCTCAAACTGCACGAGTAACCACTGTTCTGCTTCTGCTTCAGTTGTGACGGTATCTTCATCAACAACAATAGTGCCGTGCCTGTCTATTGATGTTCCATCGTTACTTCCAAACTCAATATGATATTCGATAGCAAACTTCATCTAATTGTGACTCGTCCCGTACATGTATTTCTATATAGTCGAGGTAACCATATGACACTTTTCCCTCATTAAAAAAATAAACACCAGAAAAACACCATGAGTAGACGTTTGATGATGCAAGGAGCCGTGTTATTTCTACACAGTGTGTAAAAGCATTGGAAGATGGATTGCTCGTTCACAGTGGGGGAGCACTAAATGTTTGAGTGGGTGGTTGCAATTTTATTGCTTGGCATTCTGGTGGTGCTATTTTTTATATATGGCCGGTTAAGGCACTTTGTTTTCAGAGAATCATCAGAAATATCACAAGGTCACATATCACCGGTATTTTGGGAGTATGACCACCACAGAAATAGCAAAGAACCCACCACATCTAAACAAGTCAAAGCACTACGGGAATGGGAAAAATATTCGGAAAAAGTAAAAATCCAAATAGACCGTCAAAAGGCAAAATCAGAAGCAGGAGGAAAACACTAATCCTCTGTTGATTGCTGAGCAGCCTTATTTTAGCCATATGCCAGTGGTAGAGTGTGTTTCATAGAATGGATTTTCCTTTCCTAATTCTATCTAGGCCCCGGTTATAGGAGTTCCTCCAGCTCCCTTGACTAACCGGGGCATTATCTTTGGATATTCCTAAATTTCTGTTGATTGTGTTGACCATGAACCAAAGGTTCAAGTCAAGGGAACCTATGGTAGGGGTGGAAATATGAGATACAAATACTCCTGCCCTTATTTATCTATTCATCAAGAGGGCTGTTTTTCTTGGTGGGATGCACGCGTTCAAGAATGATTCCCACGATGAATGGCCGGACTAGTACCCGATCCTATTGGGATATAAGGGAGACTCAGAACATTTCTTGGCAAGACAACTAACTTTCAGGATGTCATCGCCGCCGCCTTCATCTGCTCATGTTAGATTGATGATGAACACGGA
>PTKE01000034.1 GCA_002937585.1 Alphaproteobacteria bacterium MarineAlpha9_Bin6
GAACCATATTCAGACAGTGTTGATGTCTTTCGAATATCGTGGGCGTTCTGGATTCGTCGCATGTTGGAGCAGTTCACTCTTGATCACTATCGTCGGGGGCTCAATGACCGACCGATTATTTATTGCGGAGCTAATTGTAAACTGGAATCAAATTCTTGTCGGCACTCCTATTCAATTGGAGTACGGCGAAGAAAATCAGACCGATATTGGTATCACTTTCTCTGAACGAGCAAACTTCGCCAAAATTTCTGCAAAGTATGATTTTCAGATAGTCGATGGTGGTGTTGGATTTGCAGGCATGATAGTCGACCACCGCCATCACGCTCGCATGGCCCTTGTCTTAATTGACGAATCATTGCCCGTGCATGAACGCAGAGCCACTATTGCTCAAGAACTGTATCACACGCTTGGGCCAGTTAATGATTCGCCGTATTTTCCCGCCAGTGTATTGTTTGAAGACGGTGAAACCGCCTCAAGCGCGATAGAACCAGCACTGGTCGATCGGAAACTAATCAAGTTTCTCTATACGTATCTCGAGCGAGGAGACCAACAGCACAAGATGCGAGACACTTTCAACAAATATTGGGACGATTTGGAGTAGCCATAGGCTGGAAAACCGTACACGAAACTGGGTCCAAGACTAACGAAAATGACCGCAAATATGACAGACAAACACCTACCTGCACTCTCCAGCGGTTATTGGAGAGATCTCACGACCACGGATTTTACGAATATAGATCCCACTCGAACAATCGCGCTTCTACCCGTGGCAGCCATTGAACAGCATGGGCCACACCTGCCGCTTGACACCGACACCTGCATCAATGAAGGCCTGGTCAACAACCTTTTGTCAAAACCACTTGCGGATGTCATTCTTTTGGCTCTCCCACCAATGTTAGTTGGCGAAAGCACCGAACATAGTGATTTTCCCGGCACGTTAACCACGACAGCTGAAACTCTGATCAAACTCTGGACCGAGATCGGAGAACAAGTTTGTAAAACGGGAATCCACAAAATGTTGATTCTTAATAGCCATGGTGGTCAACCCCAAATCGTCGATATCGTCGCGCAACGTCTCCGCGCGCACAAACAGATGCTCGTCGTCGGAGTAGACACATTTCAACTCAGCACACCACCTGGTCTTTTCAGCATTGATGAACTCCGTTATGGGTTACACGCTGGAGAAATAGAAACCTCGATGATGCTCCATTTGCGGCCTGAGTCCGTGCGCATGGAACATGCGCAAAATTTCGTACCTAGCTCTCTGAAAATGGCCAAGCCATACCATCGACTAGCACCGCACGGACCGGCACGATTCGCCTGGCAAGCACAAGATTTACACAAGGCTGGCGCATGTGGCGATGCTGCTAGTGCCGACGCTAAACGGGGGTCGGAAATCATCAAACATATGGTAGATGAAGTGGTGCTGATTCTGCGCGATATGGCCCGATTCCCGCTTGCTAACCTGCAATATGAACGCTGAACCCACAATCGACACCGACGGTGCATGGGTATCAGTTCGGAACCATCTTGTTGGCGATACTTCAGGTGCTATCACGATTGATAGTTCAGGTTTCTGGCACTGCAGCCGAGCCCTATCCGACGCAGCCACACAGTTGCTCGATCTCTATGCACCCCTGCTTGCTAAAAACAAAACCTCTGGACTGGTGGTTGCACATCTTGGTCAAACCCTGGACGGATTCATCTCTACTAAGAGTGGTGCCTCACATTACGTTACTGGCCCCGAAAATATCATCCACCTTCATCGGATGCGTGCATTGTCCGACGCAGTTCTAGTTGGAGCAAACACCGTCTATATTGATGACCCAAAACTCACAACGCGGCTCGTTACTGGCGACAATCCGGTTAGGGTCGTTATAGACCCAGAACGCAGGCTGCAACAAACCCACACATTATTCACAGATCCGTCAGCACAAACATTAGTACTTTGCACACCAAATGCCGCGAACAAGGGTGGTTGCGTGAGGCCCCATGTGGAAATCGTACTGGTGCCTTCAAAAACACGACACCTGAACGCAAGTGCGTGTATAGAAGCGTTGCACGCACGCGGTCTTAACCGCCTTTTCATTGAGGGCGGTGGCGATACGGTTACGAGGTTCGTTAAAGCCGACGTTGTGGATCGTCTTCAAATCACCGTTGCTCCGGTGCTTTTCGGTGCGGGTCAACCTGGGCTGCGCTTGGCCTCGACAACAACCCCTGACCAAGCATTCCGTCCACAGTGTCGTCAAATTCGATTAGGAAACGACATTTTGTTCGATTGCCAACTCTCTTAAAGCATGGGTTGAGTTAGTTGGGTACACGCATACTTATCACCGTTCCGGCCATGCCCAAAGGTCAACATGGCCGACGTTGAGGTATGATTGACATGCTTCAATTGCAGCTAACCGAAAACTGCGCCAGCGGGACACTCGCTCAGAGCATTCCTCGCCTTCGCCTCCAGCCAAGTTGCTCCAGCCCCTAACTAATGTCCCCTGAAGAGTACCGTTATCCGGTCCAAGTAACCATGGACTTGGGGCTGTTACGGATTGGTAGCCCACTATCGCCAGCTCACGGAGCAATACGCGAATAGCATCAGATCCAAGCGCAGGACCCATGCCTTTGTCACGCCGTTGATGTTGGTTGATTGCATCGCATACATCGTGATCATCAGGATGCGAAGGGGTGAAATGAAATTTCCCATCATAATTGAGGCACGTGTATAGAGTAGCCCCCACCACAGAACACCACCTTGCTAGATCTCGGCACCAAACCTCAGAGACTAGGTCAAGGAGCGCCGAAACAGTCACCAGGTCGACAGGCGGAGCTATATTATTAAAACCAGCTCCCAAATCCCGCGCGTCAAAGACAACCCTATAGTCTACCCCCTTACCCATCGCCCGCCAACAATTGTGCATCTCTTGGGTTGATAACCCTCTATCGTGCCCCCACGCTGAGAGTCGTGTGTTTGCCTCCTGCAGGAGCGTGCCCGAACGGTCAATTAACCTCCAAGTCTGACTTGAGACGATGTCTGGCGCAAGCGCACGCAAGCAACTCCCCGTCCCTGCACCAAGGTCAACCACTGCAATATGTTCACATCCATCCGACCATTGGACAAGTCGCTCAATCAATTCAGGTGCACGCGCCGCTACATCAGCTGGCTCACGCAAATCGAGCCACTCGGCAGAAAAAGCACTCATCCCGCCATCAATTCCCGCAACTGTTTTTCCAAGCAGCGCGCAGCAACATCCCATGATCTGCCCCGTAGTCGGCTAGCTCTAGCACCTGCCTTTAGCCTCATACGGAGCCTTGGCTCATCAAAAAAACGCATAAGGGCAGAAGTAAGATCCCGACTACTTCCCGGTGGAACCAACAGACCAGCGTTAGTCGGCACCGTGACTGGAATAGCTCCAACGCGGGTCGCAACGATTGGCACGCCACACGCCAACGCCTCCGCCAGCGCCATACCATAACCTTCATGCTGCGAAGCCAACACAAACAAATCAGCGGAGTGGTATTGTCGAGCCAACGCAGATTGGCCGAGCACCCCTCGGAATTTTATCCGGCTTTCAAGTCCAAACCTCGCAACACATTTTCGCACGTGGGCGGTGGTCACCGGGTCTCTTTCTAGATCACCAACACAGGACAGCCTCCATGACTGTTTACGGAGCGGTGCCAGCGCGGCGATTAGCAAGTCATGTCCCTTACGCGGCGTGACGGTGGCGACGCTGAGGAGATTTATGACGGCCTTACGCGGCCCTACCGCAAGCGGTGCTGCATCGACTCCCGGCTCAATCACGACCAGCCGATCTGGACCAACCCCATAATTTGAGGCCAATGCGGCCGCGGTTGTTGAACTTGTAACCACGACACGAGCACACATTGCCAAGACGCGTCGTTCTTGAACCCAAAGCAAAGATTTCTGCGCGGCGGTAATACCTGTCTCTTCGGCAAGCGGATGGTGAATCAATCCAATCAACACGAGACGTGCGGAGTGCCTCTCGATCAACTCCACCATGGGGGCCAATGCCAACCCATCAATAATGACAAGTCTATCGTCCGGGATTCTCCCCAACACTTCGGATGCTTTATCCAAGGAACTGGCATGTGGGAAAGGAAAACCGTCCGGCAGTATATGTCGACACACTTTCCAGCCACGGTCCCATAATCCATCGACAATTCGGTTATCGTAGATGTACCCCCCGGTCAAAGTCTCAGGATCGCCGGGAAAAATGAAGTGAAGCTCAAACATCCTTAGGCGACCTAGGTCAGATGCAAAAAAAATTACAAGGGCGGCCGAGTCAAGTTTACTAATGCTGACATCTTCAATCTCGTGAAACACCAAGTGCGGCCTCATAGCGTGCCCATGCAATATGCGATTCATGCAAGGTGACTGACATCGTCGTCAAACCGGAAGCATCGGCACCGAGCGCACCTGCTTCAACGCGTTTGGAAATCCGTTCAAATACCACCCCGGCCAACATCTCTGTAGTGGTATTGGAGCCCAAAAAAGACGGCTCCTCATCAAGATTACGGTAATTCAGCTCGTCTAACACCTCCCGCAAAACGACACTGGCTAGTCCGATGTCGACTACTAATCCGTTGCCATCGAGATCTGGTCTCTGAAACACGACATCAACCACATATGTCGCACCATGTAACCTTTGTGCAGGCCCAAACACCTTACCGTCGAAGCTGTGTGCAATCATAAAATGATCGCGAACCGACACGCTGTACATTACTCAACCTCCTTGCATTCAGGGACGTGCATGTCAGCACCAGGATAAATAATTCGGTGACACAATTCCCCGCTCGGATCCAACGCAAGCCTTTCCATTGTTGTAGGCAAATCCTCAAATTGGCTCTGCCCCGAAAACAAATGATCGAACACATCATCAGCAAGGAGGTCTAACGCCAAGGCAAGTCGGCGGCCACGATTCCAACGTGCGCGCTGCATTACTCCCACCATTCCCACCTGTGAAGATTGCAGCGTCACTCGTTTTACGTGAAACGATTCCCCTAAGGGTAAGGGAACGGTTTGGGTTCCAAACCAACTCATCTCTAAAACCGTTGCCTCAAAACCGGCCAAACGGAGCGCAGTGTTCAAGCCCTCCGGGGCGCCAGATGCATGAATCACCAGGTCCGCTTCTCCGACTACCGAGTCGACCGACACAAACTGCACCCCAAGCGCCTCAGCAACCGCTGCCTTCCTCAAATCGATGTCAACCAATTGCACGTCAACACCGGGAACTCTGCTAACAAGATAAGCCATCAAACACCCCACCACGCCGGCGCCCACTACAACAATTTTCCCACCTATTACCGGAGGTGCATCCCATAATCCGTTGATGGCGGTTTCCATGTTCGCTGCCAAGACAGCACGCGCTGCTGGGACCGTCTTCGGGACCGGCACCACGTCATCCAGTGACACCACGTAATGATCTTGGTGAGGGTAAAGGCAAAATACGAGGCTCCCGAGAAGATTCTTCGGCCCTTCCTCAATCTGGCCAATATTCGCGTAACCAAATTTGACCGGACCAGGGAACTCCCCGTCTTGGAAGGGTGCACGCATGGCCTGGTATTGGCTAACCGGGATGTCTCCAGCGAAAACCAGTCGTTCCGTGCCAAGACTGATTCCACTGAAAAGAGTGCAAATTCGAACTTCGCCTGCTTTCGGCTCCGCCAATGGCATGGCAACCAACTCACCCTTCCCCGGTTCCTGCACCCAGTAAGCGCGTGCGAAAATTTGGTCGTTCATAGTTTCATGCCTTGCGGATTATAATTGTGCCAGCACTTATGAACTGTACCACGACTGCAGCCATGAACTCTTGCGTTGACCCTAAAATCCACGGCATGCTGACTATTCTGAACCAAGACTGGAGCCACCTTGCCACCACTTATTAATATCTGGATCACCCGTTCACTTTCGGCCAGACCCATCATAAGTCCAATTGCTCATTTTGGTCTCGGCATGCTTGGAGTCATATTCGGGATTCACATATTTGCGACAGAATGGGGTCTTCCTTCCCAATCTTTGCTTCAGGCACTGGGGATATACAGCGGGATAGGCTTACTAGTAATCATCCAACTGCCAAACCGCATGCCTCACTCGAGCTTTGGCATAGCAAATCGAATAACGCTCATACGAGCGATTATAGTATCTCTCCTTGCAGGAATGGTCGGACATTCATCAGTTATCACTGAGTCAGGCCTTTGGTTGATATTGTTCTTTGCCGCGGTGACGCTGACACTGGACGGAATCGACGGCTGGGTTGCTCGCCGATTGCACATACAAAGTATGTTTGGTGCATGTTTTGATATGGAGGTCGACGCCGCTTTTATTCTCGTTTTAGCAGTACTGACCTGGGAACTTGAGAAGGTTGGTGGCTGGGTGTTGCTAGCAGGGGCTATGCGCTATCTGTTCATGGTCGCCGGTTTGCCTATGCACGCGCTCCGACAACCTTTACCTCCAAGCCGGCGACGCCAAATCGTGTGCGTAACGCAAACGATGGCGTTGTTATTTGCACTGTGTCCCTCCGTTGGACCCGTGACCGCTAGCACTTTAACTGGCATGGCGTTGTTCCTCCTCATCATATCCTTTGGGCGAGACGTTTCTCTGCTACTTGCGACTACACCCTCGGCAGGAGATCACTCATGAGTACAATTTTTCGGGTTTCAAATTTAGCGACGCCAATATTGATCCTGATCGTAGCTCTGGGAATTAGAATCGGTCACCCCCAAGCAGCGCCGGCGGAATACACTATCGATCCGGACCATTTCAGTGTTGGGTTCCTTGTTGAACACATCGGTTACGCAAAGATACTCGGCATGTTCCTAGAAGCGAAGGGCCATTTTATTTTCGACGAAGAAGCTGGGTCATTATCAGAACTTAACATTGTAATTTACACTAGGAGTGTATTCACAAATCACAAAAAGCGAGACAACCATTTGCGTGGCCCCGATTTTTTAAATGCAAAAGAATTTCCGGAGATGATCTTCAAGGGCACTTCCAGTGAACAAACTGGTGACCGGACCGGCCAAGTGCATGGTCTTTTAACTCTACTCGGCAAATCTTTACCGCTGAGCCTGGACGTGACCTGGAATAAAAGCGGCATATACCCGTTCGGTCACAAAAAACATACCATCGGCATTTCTGCGCGCAGCAGTTTTCGGCGCAGCACCTATGACATGAATTATGCAGTAGGCAATGGTTGGGTGGGGGACGAAGTCGAGTTAATCATTGAACTTGAAGCAATCCGACAATAGCTGTTATCGCACCATATCCGAATCGATTTGCTATGCCGATTTGGACAAAAGTGCTTGGAATTGGTTTTGCTTTATTAGCACTAAATGCCTCCCTTAGTTTTCACAATATTTGGCCAACACTTTGGGTTCATCTTAGACCGGAATTATCGGTAGAAGCAGCAGCAATTTTGCTGTTCGTTGCCATACGAAGCGCTTGGTTTGGTGCTATGAGCATGCCGACGAGATATTTGATTGCAACGGCTCTTTTGTTTTTGGTACTCGGCCGCTACGTAGATGTAACTGCACCGGCATTGTATGGGCGCCCAATCAATTTCTATTGGGATGTGCAACATATACCGCGCGTTGCCGCGATGATCCTTAAAGATGACCATGCTTGGTTGGTCATCATTAGTATGCTCGCTTTAACCTTGGTTGCAGTATGTTTGTTCATGGGGCTTTCCTACGTGTTGGCTGTACTCTCGCGTGCCGTACAAAGGCCTCAGACACGACTTTGTCTCGGTAGCCTTGCAGCGTCAGTATTGACACTTTACGCAATTGGCATGGCAAGCCGTGAGGTTGCCACCGAAAGGTGGTTTTCAATCCCCGTGAGTTGGATGTATGTCCGTCAACTTAGTTTTGCCCATGCTGCTCTTGTAGGCCACCCATCGGACGGCCGCTTTGCTCCAGGTCAGAGCCTGAATTCGGATTTCGCCCAGCTGAAAGGGCGTGACGCCTATCTAATTTTTCTCGAGTCGTATGGCGAAATCGTATTCAACGAGGCCACCATCGCGCAAGCATTGGTTCCAGCTTTTAAAGCCTTATCAGAAAGTGCGGAGAAAGATGGATGGCATGCTGTCACAGCGTCGTACGAAAGCCCCACCTTTGGTGGCGCATCGTGGCTCTCACATGCCACCCTAATGACGGGCGCATGGATTGCTGAGCAAGACAAGTATCAACTTTTATTAACCACTGATCGCCGAAGCCTTGTTCAGCACTTCCAAGACGCAGGATACCGCGCAGTCGCACTGATGCCGGGCCTGAAAATGGCGTGGCCAGAGGGTGCATTCTATAACTACGACAAGATTTGGAATGCTACTGCACTCAAATACCGAGGTCCCACGTTCGGCTGGTGGCGCATTCCAGATCAATATAGTTTGGCCCGCTTTTATAACGCTGAGGGGGCTAATAATGATCGCCAGCCCTTATTCGTTTTCTTCACTACGATAACAAGCCACATGCCCTTTATCCCCACACCCCCCTATCAAATCGATTGGTCGCGACTACTCTCGTCCACACCATATGACGAAGACATGCTCTCATCAGCACTAGATGTCTCCCTTGATTGGGACGATTTGCGAACTGCTTACACTAGAGCCATAGAGTATGACCTCCACCTACTTGGAGATCTTTTGAGAATAACAGCCCATCAAGAACCAATCATTATAGCACTCGGCGACCATCAACCTCCGGCCCTTGTGGCCGGCGCTGGCGCCTCTTGGCTCGTACCGGTCCATATCTTTGCGCGCGAAGAGGCAATTCTACAGCCATTCATCGATTCTGGTTTTCGAAGAGGGCTTCGTCCGAAAGGACCTGCACTCGGTCGATTAGATCAATTGCATGGACTTATTTTGCGAGGCTTTGATTCCGGCTGGCGGAAAGAAATTTATGACTAACACGCTTTTCGGGAATAAAGAGTCGTATCTAAAACAGTTTAAGGTCCTGACAATCGGAAATTTAGCAAACGGTTTTGCAATCTTCATCTCTGCATTGGCCAGCTTCGTCTTGTGGAGCACGCTTCACCGGACAAGTCTGCCGCCTGATTGGAATGATTTAATCGATGGACTTTCCTACAGCCCCTACGAACGTTGGCAAAACCCAATTGATGCGCTACCACAAACAATAACCATTGCTCATGATATCGAACAGCTGGCCGGGATTACAAGGATGCTCCGTACCTATAGCGTGCTGGGCCCAATCGCTGATCTAGCAACACAAGCTGCTGATGCCGACATACAACTTTTAGCAGGAGCATGGACAGGCGTTAGTCCGAGACATGACGAATACGAACTTTCGGTTTTAATTGAACTCGCCCTGGATCACGAAAATATTACTCGCCTATTAGTCGGCAACGAAGTACTGCTCCGCAAGGCGCTCCCAGCGGATACACTCCAAAATCACATTGAAATGGTTCGTTCTGTCACGGGAAAACCTGTGAGCACCGCCGAACCGTGGCATGTTTGGCTCGACCATCCGGCGTTAGCTGATGCCGCTGATTTTCTTGCGGTCCACATCCTCCCCTATTGGGAAGGCATCCCCGTTGATCGAGCAATCCCGTACATCGATCGTCGTCTGCACGAGTTGCAAGAAACGTACCCCAACAAATCTATTGTGCTAGCAGAGGTCGGGTGGCCGTCCGCCGGCAAGCGCGTTGGGGCCGCGAAACCTTCCCGTGTTAATCAAGCATATTTCGTCCGTACGTTTCTTTCCTACGCCAAAGACAATAATATCGACTATGTCCTGCTCGAAGCCTATGACCAACCTTGGAAGATAGCTGCAGAAGGCCGCGCGGGCGCGCACTGGGGTGTGTTTGATGCTCACCGGCAAACGAAGAAGTGGCCTCTAACCGGCTCGGTGCGTGAGTTACCTAATTGGCCGTACTGGGCAGTGTTCGCCTTGTTAATAGGGGCACTCTCCCAGGCAATTTATCTTCACCACTGGCCCGACCTCTCAATTGTCCGAGCTGTTTTATTTGGGCTTTGCTTTCAGGCGTGGGGAGCCGGATTGCTATGGCCATACATATCACTCACCAATCATTATTTAAGTGGGCTTGGATTAACAGTTTGGCTGGCCCTAAGCGCAATCCAATGCGTACTGTTCGCACTTTTCGCTTCTGATCTCGTTGAACTCGCAAATGTCACTTGGCATAAACCACGTCGCAGTTTTAAGGGTGCCAGATCCTTACTCTCCGACAAGGCCCCATTCATCTCTATCCATGTCCCATGCAGCAACGAACCACCCAAAATAGTGATTCGCACTCTCACCTCGTTGTCTCGGCTGGATTACCCCAATTACGAAGTAATTGTCATAAGCAACAACTGCAGGAATTCGATACGCTGGCGCCCAGTAAAAGCCGCTTGTGCACAGCTTGGATCCCAGTTTCATTTTATCCACCGCGACCATTGTCCAGGCTTCAAGGCAGAAGCACTGAATCTTGCACGCAACTCTGCTGACAAAAGAACCCAGATCGTCGCTGTAGTGGACAGTGATTATTTGGTGGATTCGGATTGGTTGCAAACCCTTATGCCAATATTTGAAAATCCTGACATAGCAATTGTGCAGGCTCCGCAGGACCACGAACCGCCCGGCCTAAACAGCTTCAAGCGAAAATGTTTCTGGGAATACGCTGGATTTTTTCAGATCGGCATGGTCCAACGCAATGAGGCCAACGCTATCATTCAACATGGCACTATGACTTTGATCCGCAACGCCGCGCTCGAGCAGGTTGGTGGTTGGGGAGAATGGTGCATAACCGAGGATGCAGAACTCGGCCTTCGCCTGCTTACCGCTGGCTGGAAATCTGCTTACGTAGCCAAATCGTTCGGACGTGGACTACTACCCGATGAATTTAATGCATACAAAAGCCAACGCTTCCGATGGGCCTACGGTGCGATGCAGATCCTCAAGCGATACGGGCCAGAGTTATTGGGCTTTCGCCAATGCCGGTTAAGTTTGGCACAGCGTTACCATTTTATCGCCGGTTGGCTTCCGTGGTTTGCAGACGCGGGTGGCTTCCTTTTTACCGTTGGAGCACTGGCTTGGACCGTTGCGATGACAGTCGTCCCTGATCAGCTTCCACCCCCGATAGCATTATTTATGGTACCCGTGTTGTTTCTTTTCCTAGCTAAGCAAGTGCGCGGCTACGCGCTTTACACTATGCGGTTAAATTGCACACGCCTTGACCGTTGGCGGGCTGCCCTAGCTGGGCTAGCGCTTAGCCATACGGTGGCACGAGCAATCCTCACCGGCCTAATTACGAGAAACGCGCCATTTCAAAGGACACCCAAAGACATATCCAATATCAGTCCGCGAGAAGCCCTTACAACAGCAACCACGGAATCTGCCTTACTTATCGCGATTATGACTGTAACCATAGGCTATAGCTTGCGCTGTGACTTAGGCGACCCTTCCAACATTTTGTGGTTGTTAATTCTAACAACGCAGGCGGCTCCTTATATGGCAGCGCTATTGATGGCATCCAGCGACGCCATCGAAAGGTGGCGCACCCCTCCTCAGATCGCTAGTGTTGGTCAAGTCACAGGCAGTGTGAGCAGTGACAAACACGCAATAACAACTGCGATTAGAAGTAAACCGACGAAAGCCACTGCATGAAAGTGAATGGCGTTGAATATCGTACAATCTGGGTCGACGATGATGGCTGGCGCGTAAAAATTATCGACCAGACCCGGTTACCACACGAATTCAACGTCATTACACTAACAACAGCAGATGACGCAGCACGAGCCATCAGCACGATGATGGTACGCGGTGCTCCTCTGATCGGCGCCACCACGGCGTACGGCATATGCTTGGCCATGCGCCACGATGCATCCGACACTGCTCTCGACCAAGCATACAAGTTGCTCAAACACACTCGCCCAACAGCGGTCAATTTGCAGTGGGCGCTCAACGCAATGCGCCAAGCACTGAACAAAGTTGAGGAGACACATCGTGTTGACGCTGCCTACGCCTTCGCAGCTAAAATTTGCTCTGCGGACATCGCAACTAACCAGGCCATTGGCCGACATGGCTTTGAACTCCTTAGGAAAATTGCCTCCAACAAGCCGGCCGGCACCCCGGTAAATATTCTGACTCACTGTAACGCAGGTTGGCTTGCGACTGTCGATTGGGGCACCGCAACTGCCCCAATATATACCGCCCACAATGCCGGTTCATTGGTTCATGTATGGGTCGATGAGACCCGACCGCGGAATCAGGGTGCCGCGTTGACCGCTTTCGAATTCAACCAACAAGGGATCCCACATACAGTTATTGCGGACAATCTCGGCGGTCACCTCATGCAACATGGAGAGGTTGATCTGTGCATCGTTGGCACCGACCGCACAACCGCCCAAGGTGATGTAGCAAATAAAATCGGGACTTACTTAAAGGCACTCGCTGCAAAAGATAATGGAGTGCCTTTCTATGTCGCGCTGCCATCTTCTACAATCGATTGGTCAATCGGTGATGGGTTAAATGAGATACCCATTGAGCAACGTGCATCGGATGAAGTAACTCACATCACGGGCCGAAATGAAGAGGGGAAATTGACCACTGTCCAACTTACCCCCGACGGCAGCGATGCAGCAAACTATGCGTTCGACGTAACGCCGGCACGTTTGATCAGCGGTCTCATTACTGAGCGTGGAATATCTGAAGCCTCTGCCTCGGGATTAGCCGCACTCTTTCCAGAGCACGCCAAGCTTTCTCGTTGACAACAACGCTACAAAAGTCGAACAAAATTCTCTTGTGCAAAAATCTAATCGCTCATTATTCGATGTCGCGAAAACCGCGCACTTTCTCTATAGCGCGGATATCGGCAGGACGCGAAAATGGCTTCGGGGACGCCTCACCAGGCTGCCTTGGGCGACCTATCTCAGCAAAAAATCTGTCCAACCCAGACGGAGTAATTACCCAAAGCATAACTAATTCATTACTAGAATCGTTTATGATTTCGTGACTGACGCCGGGACCCAGGAAACAGGTGGTACCCGGACACAGCGGGTGCTCCTCGCCAGCAACTACTACCCGACCTCTTCCTTGAAAGCAGATCTGTAATTCAAGCTCATCAGCATGCGAATGAGCCCGTATACGCCCTCCCTCAGCAACTGTCTGGAACCCAGCCGATAGTACATCGCAACCGATATTTTCTTGGCTAAGCTTTATGTCGCTGAAGCCATTTGCCGGCAGCGGTTGCCAATAAGACGGGCCCTCGTCTGGCTGAACCACCACCGCTCGTCCCCGAGTCGCTTCAATATTCATAATTCTAATCCCCCGTACCCCTACAACCCATTTAAAAAAACAAACCGCTGCACCATTTATTCACCCGTCTTTGGCCATACCCCTGCTTGCCCCGCCTCAGGCCAAGCCGCTGGACCACCAGCAAGCTCTGCAGCCTGGGTAACTGGTAATTTCGGGTCCCAATAGCGGCCTATAAATCGACGGCCGTTGACCGCATCGGAATGTTCTGACAGGAGCCATTTAAGCGGTGCTTGCATTACCTCAGGTCTAATCATTGTACTGCGCGCGAAAGGCAATTTTTGGCCTAGCATTGCTGTGTCTGTAGGCCCCCCTGGTGTCAGAACATTAACGGTCACGCCAGTGCCATCGAGTTCTTGGGCCCAAATTGCAGTCGCTGCCTCAAGTGCCGCCTTGGACGGCCCGTACGGACAGAAGCCGAATCGGTACATGGTGTCCATGCTGGTTGTTACATTTACGATACGCCCCCAACCAGCATCGGTAAAATAAGGCAATACTGCCTTCGCCATTAGGAACGGGCCCTTTGTGTTGACTGCAAAAAAATGGTCCCATTGATCGGAGCTTACTTCGTCAAACCGCACCGGTTCAATCATGTGTGAATCCCGTATCACCACCATTCCGATGCCTGCCGCATTCACTAACGCGTCAATATTCCCAAACCGCGCAGCAACATCCTTCACTGCGCTCACACAATCTTCTTCATTTGCAATATCAGTTGTGCAAGAAAAAACACAATCCCTTTGATTGGGGTCTGTCGTCTCAACAGAGACCCGATCGAGACCATCACTATCACGATCAAGCAAAGCAACCCGGTAACCCGCCTCAAGCGCTGCCGACACCAGCACACGGCCGATGCCTCCTGCTGCACCAGTAACGATAGCGGTCTTTCTGGTATCATCAGCACTCATTTCGATATCTACTTCTAAAGTCGAGGTTTATGTTCAACTCGCTTATTCTCTTCGACAGTAAATCCAAAACGTTGGGCAATCTCATGAATAAGAACATACCGCATCATATCACGTCGATCGTTATTCGATTGACACCAATAAGAGGATGGAGATGGGCCACATAAACTTCATGTCGCCATCACCACCAAGGCAATGAGTCTACAATTGATTATTCCAACATCACAAAAGAATTTGTTTTGAAACTCTAAACCCGCTTGCTCCATATACATCCGCCAACGTCCTGACCGATTGTCCTGGCAGCAATTACAAAATCAGCATACACACTTCGTGGCAAATATTGTCGATAGCTGCATTAACGGCGGGAGGGACATGCGAAAATGGTCGAACAATTACGTGGAGCATTGCTCGACGAGCTTTTACAAACTTTGGATGGGTGGACCAAGGTTGAGGGCCGCGACGCGATATACAAACGATTTGAATTCACTGACTTTAATGTCGCCTTTGGTTGGATGACCCGTATAGCTATGATAGCCGAGAAAATGGATCATCATCCAGAATGGCTCAATGTTTATAATCGGGTCGATGTGACACTTGCCACCCACGATGTCGGAGGCCTAAGTGAGCGCGACATCAAATTGGCTAGAGTCATGGATCAAATTTCAGGCTAGAAAGTCCACGTTTAACAACATGCGCACCGCACCATGGGGAACCCTAGTCGTCGGGTTTGTCGGGTTGTTTGCCTTTTTCACATTTGCCCTAGCGATGGCATTTGGCTCGCCGACTCTGCCCATTACTGCGTATCTTCAATTAATGCACTTTGGCGCTTTGGTGTTAAGCTTCATCGGAGCTGTTCATTGGGGTCTAGCGATCGGCGCTAACGCCCGCGGCATTACGGTCCCTTCATGGTTGTATCTCGCTAGTACGCTTCCTATGGCACTCGGATGGTTGACGCTCGCATTAGCACGCCCGACGACTAAAATCTTACTTCTTTCACTGGGTTTCTTCGCCACTTTTATGCTCGATGTCTCGGCCACCACGCGTGGCCACGCTCCCTCATGGTACAAAAACTTTCGTACAATCATGACTATCGCAGTTTTAATTGCGCTGACCGTGGCCCTCTGGGCTGTCCGATTGTCCTCCCTTGGGAATGTTCCGTCATGAGTTGCTAGCCACTGGATGTGTGGTCACGGTTCAATGTTTGCGGACTTTGCAGAAGAGACAATGTGACCCTGTTGTGACTCGCGGTGGGTAATATAAACTGAGCTTGACACGATTACTGCTGCACCTACCCACGTCCACAAATCCGGCTTTTCACCGAAGGCCAAGAAGCCGATTAATGCTACAAACGGCAAACGCATGAACTCAAATGGCACTACTGCCGTGGCGTCAGCAATAGCAAAGCTCCTCACCATCAACTGATGGCCAAGGGTTGCGATCATACCAAGGCTAATCAACCAAACCCATTCGACGCCGATCGGCGTTTGCCAAAACGCTGCGGCTGGGGCAAAAGACAGCGGCAAAACTAGAAATACTAGCCAAAATACGATCGCGTTTGGATGGTCCTTTCCGGTCAGGTATTTCACCATTACCTGATTGACCGCCATTAGCAAAGCGGCAGTCAGAATCAAAAAACTACCGGTGGTAAACTCTGATAGTCCAGGTCGCAATACAATAAGAGTGCCGATAAAGCCAACCACAGTCGCTGTCCAACGCCGCCTCCGCATAACCTCTCCTAGCAGTATCACAGCGGCAATTGAGGAAAACAACGGCGTGGTAAAACTGAGCGCCACTGCCTCCGCCAACGGCATTAGTGTAATCCCATAAAACCAGCAGGACATTGCGACTACGGCTACAAGACCCCGAACTACATGAAGCATTGGCTTTTCGGTTCGAAGTGAACTGAATCCAGCCCGCAGCAAAAATGGAGCCATCGCAACTAACCCAAACAGACACCGAAAAAACACCACCACAATAGGCTCAATCACGCCTCCGAGGTGTCGCACGATGCCATTCATCATCGAAAAACACAGACAAGCAAACAACATCCAACAGGCGACGCGGACCATCACAGAATTGAACACCAAACCTAATTGCAACTCGTTACCTCTCCAGCAAGTCGATGTCAGAAAACTAGTCGTTAATTAATTGATTGGCCGGAGGGCGATAGTGATAAACGGGAATCCGCAAATATATCCCGAGCACTACAAAATCATAGCCAAACTTGGGACTATTTTTCCAAAAGGGTTTGGATAGATATAAAGTTAACGCTTGCTACCTGTCTTAACATGGATTGAGTGTAGACCGACGGTGGTGGAACCCTTGTGAGCGAACATAATATGGCGAAGTCTGAACCCTTATGGCAACCAAACGATGACCGTATTGTAGGTAGCAATTTGCACCGATTTATGGCCACAGTTGCAGACCAGACCGGCCTAAAGATCGATGATTACCGGGTCTTACATAACTGGTCTATCACGGATCCCTCATCCTTTTGGCGTCATCTGGTGGATTTTTCCAATTTACGAGCCTCTACGTGGGGCGAACGTGAACTCGTAGATGGCGAAAAAATGCCGGGTGCCCGATGGTTTCCTGACGCAAAACTTAATTTTGCGGAAAATATGCTTCGCCGATGCGACGAATCAGACGCGATTGTGTTCTGGGGAGAAAGTGGACTTCGCAAACAACTGAGTTGGCGAAACCTCAACGAACGAGTCGCCATTTTGGCCGACGTGTTCCGTGACTTTGGTATCAAACCTGGCGATCGAATCGCTGGTTTCATGCCCAACGTGCCGGAGACCGTTATTTGGTTTCTAGCAACGGCTAGCGTAGGTGCAATTTGGTCTTCTTGTTCCCCAGATTTTGGAGTAGACGGAGTATTGGACCGATTTGGTCAAATCAAACCACGGATCCTAGTCGCTTGTGATGGTTATTTTTACAATGGCACTCGCCACGAGGCCCTTCCTAAGCTGTCAGAGATTTTAGGCAGCTTACCGACCATCGAGAAGTGTGTAGTTGTCCCCTACGCAAGTGAAAAACCGTCGCTTGTCACATTAGAAAACACAATCTTGTTTGACGAATTCGTTGCCGGGTACAGCGACTGTGAAATCTCTTTTGAGCAACTACCATTTTCGCACCCTCTCTATATTCTCTATTCTTCGGGCACTACCGGTAGGCCAAAATGCATTGTTCACAGCGCGGGTGGAGCACTTTTAACTCATGTTAAAGAACACCGACTCCACTGTGACGTGAAACCCGGAGACCGGGTCTTTTATTTCACCACGTGCGGCTGGATGATGTGGAACTGGTTGGTGTCCGCACTTGCCTCCAAAGCTACACTGGTTTTGTATGACGGCGCGCCATTCCATCCAGATGGAAATATCCTTTTTGATTACACAGATGCCGCCCAAATAACTCTTTTCGGAACATCGGCCAAATTCATCGATGCGCTTTCCAAAGCAGCGCTTTCCCCTATCGATACTCACGATCTGAGTTCTCTGAGAACAATAACTTCGACTGGTTCTCCGTTAGCGCCAGAGTCCTTTGATTATGTGTACCGAGCCATTAAACACGACGTCCATTTAGCCTCCATTGCGGGAGGGACTGATATCGTAGGCTGTTTTGTGGCTGGAGTGCCAACTGAGCCGGTATGGCGCGGTGAAATTCAGGGCCCAGCATTAGCCATGGCAACCGCGGTATTCGATGAGTCAGGTCATTCCCGATTTGGCCAAAAAGGTGAGTTAGTGTGCACCAAACCTTTCCCTTCTATGCCAGTAAGGTTCTGGAATGATTCTGATGGTGCTCGTTATCACGCTGCCTATTTCAATCATTTCCCCGGAATTTGGCGACATGGGGACTGGGCGGAAGTGACCCTACGTGGAAGCTTTATCATTCATGGCCGCTCTGACGCTACGCTCAATGCCGGTGGTGTGCGCATTGGAACCGCTGAAATCTACCGACAAGTGGAACAGCTAGATGAAGTAATCGAAAGTGTAGCGATTGGGCAGGCATGGGAAAGAGATATACGCATAGTGCTATTTGTCATCCTTCGCCCAAGTCTGGTTTTGAACCACAACTTAACCAAAAAAATCAAAGAACGACTTCGCAAACATTGCTCACCGCGCCACGTACCTGCTCGGATCGTCGCAGTAAAAGACATTCCCCGCACAAAAAGCGGAAAAATCTCGGAATTGGCTGTCCGTGATGTCGTTCATGGCCGGCACGTGGAAAACGCCGAAGCCTTAGCAAATCCGGAAACTCTTGATTTTTTTAAAGATGTTTCGGAACTACGAACTTAAATCAGAAGTCCATTAAATTTTATAAATTCTAGAACTCCCATTAATAAAACGAGCCAGATACTACCCATACCCACCATTAAACAGGAACTAAGCGGTTATATTCTGTTCGCCTGGCGGCCGAACATAGGAAAAAATAATAAAAAAATATCACAAGTTCGGTACGAAACAATTCGCCAAGGACGGATCAGCACACGATGCCCATTGCCAAATTAGTCACGCGTGGTGAGCACCACCTTCCCAGTGGCTTTACGTTCGTATAACAGTGCTAATGCCGCGTCAGCCTTTGCCAGTGGGTAACTCGCAGAGATGTGTGGCGCCAGCCTACCTGCCTCAAACCAATCGATCAGTGTACTGAGTGAGCGCAACAAGACTTCTGGCTTCTTGTCCATGTAGGGACCCCAATACGCGCCAACTGCGGCACAATTCTTAAGCAGGAGATAGTTAGCCGGAATTTTTTGAATAGTGCCGCTAGCAAAGCCTATCACTATGATCCTGCCTTCCCAGTTCATGCATCGGAGAGCCTGCAAAAAGGGTTCACCCCCAACAGGATCATAAACTACGTCTATACCGCCTACTATTTCCTTCACGCATTTGCGTAAATCATCTTCTACATAGTTTATCAAGTGATCGGCGCCATGGTCCTGCACAATTTTAAGTTTTTCTCCAGTCGAGGCGGCACCAATTACTGTCGCGCCCATAGCTTTCCCAATCTCAACGGCAGTCAATCCAACACCGCCGGATGCTCCCAACACCAAAAGGGTTTCTCCTGACGTGAGATGAGCGCGGTGATCAAGTGCCAAGTGCGATGTCCCATAAGTGACCGCAAATGAGGCACCCGCTTTAAAATCCATCACATCGGGTATTCCCAACACCCTCTGTGCATCGACAACAACCTCCTCAGCAAATCCCCCCTGAGATGACATTCCCAAAACTCGTTGGCCAAGCTCAACATTGGTGACGTCAGGCGCAATTTCTGAGACCACGCCTGCTACCTCCCCGCCGGGAACGAAAGGTAGCGGCGGTTTTGTTTGATATTTTCCTTGCACGATAAGGACATCTGCGAAGTTGATACCGCAAGCATGAACCTCTATGCGCACCTCCCCTTTTCCCAAGGTTGGCACATCGATATTATCCACCTTTAATTTCGGCGGTGTGCTGAATTCCTTGCAAAGTACGGCGCGCACGGCGTATCTCTCCTACTTATCTCAGTTCACCAAAAGTGCGCATCATAGGGCGTAGCGGAACAAAGAGCCAAGTTATGACCAACCAACTGCAGCACCCTCGCCCTCTTGGCACCCGAGGCTATTTCGGTATCGGGGTAGAGGGCATATCCAAACCCATGAATCTAGGCAATTTGTTCCGCTCAGCGCACGCCTTCGGCGCAAGCTTTGGCTTTACTATCAGTGCCGATTACTCTCGCAAAACAGCAAGATCCGACACCTATTTGGCGCCGGATAACATCCCATTCTATGAGCACGATCGTCCCGACCAACTGGTATTGGCCGAAGGCTGCAAACTGGTGGGAATCGAGCTTGTTGACACGGCCATTGATTTGCCGAGCTTCCGACATCATCGGTGTGTAGCCTACTTATTAGGACCAGAACGCGGCCAACTAAGTCATGAATTGATGGAACGATGCACCTAAGTAGTTCGTATTCTGACCCGATTCTGTATCAATGTCGCAACAGCGGGAGCCATCGTGATGTATGATCGTTTAATCACCAGTTGGCCGGTTCACAGACCAACCCGTTACCCCACACGGCGGAGCCATCGTCTCACCAGTTCATGTTTATGGGGAGGCCCACCGGCGCCGCCAACGTTGAGCGAACCGCCTCAGTTTCCCTTGAAAGTTACGGAGTAGATTCTAATGAGTTGCAATCTTGTTTACTTTGAAACTATGGACTAACCGTTGATCCTTTGAGGAGTCGAGTGCGCCCATGAACCAGCACCCTAATTTCGTCCTGGTTATTATCGTTGCCCTCATCACACTAAGTACCGCATGTATAGTCGCACGTGCTGAACAAGATGAATGGCTCGGAGAATTCCAGGATTGGACTGCAGTATCATTCATCGAAGACGGACGCCGAAATTGTTATATTGTTAGTCAGCCAAAGAAAGAAGAAGGTAACTACACTCAGCGCGGCCCAGTCTACGTGCAAGTTACTCGCAGGCATGGCGATACCACCGAAGTTGTCAGTTTCCAAGCTGGATATCGATTCAAAGAGGAAAGCGAAATTAATGTTCGTATTGAGGGTGACTCATATAAACTTTTTACCGACTCCGAGATGGCTTGGGCATGGGACGAAGACGGAGACAAAAAGCTGATTGCCAGCATGCGTCAAGGCAAGAAAATGGTGGTGGTGGGCACTTCCTGGCGTGGCACGGAAACAACCGATACCTACTCCCTTTTCGGTTTTACCAGGGCGTACAAGAAACTCTTGGATGCTTGTAGCTAATGCCCATTCCCTTGAGCAACACATGACAAGCACCTCTCCGCCACACTCGGAAAGCCCAAACGCTACGTCCTGCGGTGGTCTTCCCCCAAAAGAGTGCTCGCAAAATACCGACCGCACTTCGTTGATCGGACTCGATCGTGCATGTTTTGAGTCTGCGCTAGTTAAACTTGGCGAACGCTCTTATCGGGCCAAACAAATATGGCATTGGCTATACTATCAGGGGGCACGCACTTTTGATGAAATGACCACTCTTCCCAAATCCTTGCGCACGCGCTTATCAAGTAGTTGCAACATCGACCGACCGACTGTCAACCGCATGCAACAAAGTGAGGACGGTGCCCTTAAGTGGTTGGTCCAGTTTGCAGACGAGCGCGAAGTGGAATGCGTTCACATCCCAGAGGAAGATAGAGGCGCATTATGCATTTCATCACAAGTCGGTTGCACCCTAACTTGTCGATTTTGCCATACTGGTACACAAAAACTGGTCCGTAATCTTGATGCTGGTGAGATTGTGAATCAAGTTTTGATCGCCCGTGACACGATCGGAGAATGGCCTTCGCCGAAGGATGGACGGATGATTTCAAACATTGTGATGATGGGCATGGGTGAGCCGCTTTACAATTTCGACAATGTCGCTCGCGCGTTGAGAATCATCATGGATGGCGAAGGTATTTCGCTTTCGAGAAGACGTATCACTCTGTCAACCGCCGGAGTCGTACCCCTTATTGAACGATGTGGCCGCGAGCTAGGTGTAAATCTTGCGGTGTCTCTGCATGCAGTAGACGACGAATTGCGCAATCAAATAGTACCTATTAACAAAAAATACCCAATTGCGGATTTATTGGAGGCATGCCGGCGATATCCGTCCGGCCGTAATTCACGGCGCATCACGTTCGAATATGTAATGCTGAAAGGCGTTAACGATTCCGACTCCGATGCCCGCGCGCTGGTGCGCCTTCTCGACGGCGTTCCAGCCAAAGTAAATTTGATTCCATTTAACGCGTGGCCCGGAGCGCCTTATCAATGTTCAAGCAACAACCGAATGCACTCGTTCGCAGATATTATTAATGATGGCGGTTATTCAGCGCCGATCCGAGTGCCACGTGGCCGCGATATATTGGCTGCATGCGGTCAACTAAAATCAGACAGCGAGCAGGTTAAAAGAAACCATACCGGTTTAAGCTGACTATCTAATAAACTTTTTGTTGAAGCGTATTGGTCAGTTCAGAACATGACATGTCAAACCCAATCTAACAACAATTCTTGAAACACTTTTATTAATCCAGTGCGATATCACACTACCAACGACCAATAATGGCACGTGCAAATTACTCTCGAGCACACGACGATATCTCACAATCGGCGTTTCCTACTTCTTGTGTGGAATACAAAGTTGTTTAAGGACGCTCTTGACAGATTTGTTAGGCTCGTGCATTGGCGTCGCCAGCGCGACCAATGGCATTCAATAATTAGGATACGGTAGAGATCAATGGCCGAAATATCCAAAGTTGTGCTCGCCTATTCCGGTGGTCTCGACACCTCGGTGATTCTGCGCTGGCTACAGGAAACATACGGTTGCGAGGTTATTACATTTACCGCTGACCTCGGCCAAGGAGATGAACTATCCGCCGCCCGGGCCAGCGCTGAAAATATGGGTGCAGCTCAAATTTACGTTGAGGACTTGCGCGAAGAATTCGTGAAGGATTTTGTGTTTCCAATGTTTCGCGCTAATGCCGTTTATGAAGGAACTTATTTGCTCGGTACCTCAATTGCCCGGCCACTGATAGCTAAGCGGCAAATTGAAATCGCTCAAGATGTGGGAGCCGATGCGGTCGCCCACGGAGCCACTGGCAAAGGCAATGATCAGGTCCGGTTTGAGCTTGGCTACTACGCACTCAATCCAGACATAAGGGTTATAGCCCCATGGAGAGAGTGGAGTCTCAATTCGCGCTCAGCACTAGTTGATTATGCTGAAAGCAACCAAATTCCGGTCCCGCGCGACAAGCGTGGCGAGCCCCCCTACTCGACCGATGCCAATCTCCTCCATGTCTCCTACGAAGGAAAAGCACTCGAGGATCCTTGGGTGCCCCCCGACGAGGATATGTTCACTCGCAGCGTCGGACCCGAATCGGCACCTGAGCAGCCGACCTGGATCGAGATTGGGTTTGAACATGGCGACCCAATTTCTATAGGTGATAAGACCATGTCCCCTGCCACCCTTCTCGCGGCGCTCAACCAAGTGGCTGGTGCAAATGGTATCGGACGCGCCGATATCGTTGAGGGGCGCTTTGTAGGCATGAAATCACGGGGGGTGTATGAAACTCCTGGTGGGACCGTGCTGCTAGCAGCACATAGGGCAATCGAAAGCATTACACTTGATCGCGCAGAGATACATTTAAAAGATGAACTCATGCCGCGATATGCTGAGTTAATTTATAACGGTTTTTGGTGGTCTCCCGAACGTGACATGCTGCAAGCTGCTATCGATAAAACGCAGGCCTCAGCGACGGGAACAGTCCGCCTCAAACTTTACAAGGGAAATGTTATTGTCGAGGGGCGGCAAGCGCCAAATAGTCTATATAACAAAGACATCGCTACTTTCGAAGCTGATCAAGTCTACAATCAAGCGGATGCTGAAGGTTTCATTCGGATTAACGCTTTACGTTTGCGTGCCCTTAAGGAACAGCGCGGTTAAGTGCAGCGGAGAGAGCAACGGGGTCTCCGCTCACATGAAACCGCTTATGGCGCCCGTAGGCACCGGCACAAAGTGTGACTCGCCTTGGCGCGACACCACATATCTTTGCGAGCTCTTTTATGATTCGCTTATTAGCGTACCCCTTGACTGCTGAAACGGTCACGGAAAGGCTTAGGAAATTTTTATTCTGACAATCTTTGTAAATACCGGTTGCACCCGCGCGCGATGCCTTCGTAGTAGCACGAATAAAAACGGTCACACCATCTTCGGTCGCAATGAATGGCCGACTGGACACGCGATGTCAAACCTGTGTTTGGATGAAAGAATTTAGCTCTGCAGAATCCGCATCAACCAACCCAACATCACGACATCCCGCAGAAAAACTAGCCCCAAGATAGCTATAACAGGGGAAACATCGATCCCACCTAAATTAGGCATCCGTCGACGGATTGGCTGCAAAACAGGATTGGTTAACCGCCGCAGCGCAGTTCCAATCAGATAAACGAAATGGCTACTCGTATTGATGACGTTGAGGGATACCAACCAGTTCAGGATTACGTCGATAATGAACACCCACATGTAGAGTTTAATGCAGTAGGCGACAAAAAAAAGTAGCTCGGGCATGATGCAGCTCGGTGGTTGGCCTATTACGACAACAGGGATTTACGCTCAGTATACACCCTTATATAAATCATACCGTCACCGCGCGGAAGCAGTCCATGGGCGTTTTTGGGAAAATGCAAGACGTCCATTATCCATCGTCAGGGGCCGTAGCTCAGTTGGGAGAGCGCGACGTTCGCAATGTCGAGGTCAGGGGTTCGATTCCCCTCGGCTCCACCCCTTCACTCCACCACCAAAAAATACGGTATATCAGCTATTTACGGGGAGCCTTTAGTTACTAGTTCAACTTTACTATCATATTAAACAACAATGAGAAGA
>PTKE01000035.1 GCA_002937585.1 Alphaproteobacteria bacterium MarineAlpha9_Bin6
GCAGCGTTGGCAGAGGCTTTAGAGCGATTGGTATGTGATCCGGCACTACGTACAAGTATGGGTGTGGCCGGGCGAGCCCACGCACTAAAAGTTTTTGACGAAAGCAGGGTTGTAGCTCGTCAGATTGAACTACTTGGATTGTGACTCCCTTTGAAGATTTGTTAGCAGTCTCTATTCCCTACCAATTATTACGAAGCTCGCGGAGCCGTAGAAAAACCTCGCGGGAATTTGGCTTGTCGGGTAGTGAGGCAAATTCTTCTCGTAGAGTCTTAATTACGGATGGGTTTTGAAGACGAAAAAAGGTGTTTATTTCTTTCTCGAGCCCGAGTGTGGTGACGATCGCCTGGTGCGGGTCATGCTTAGCAGCAGTTGCCAGCAGTTCACTGGCTTTGGCGTTGTCTGGTTCGCGGTTGAGCGTAAATTCCAAATTGTTAGCGATATAATCGTGTCCTGGAAAGACACGGGTACTATCTGGCAGTTCCGATAACTGGCTTGAAAACGTTTCATACAGTTCTTCTGGGTGGCCACCATTGTGGCAGTTGCCAGCTCCTGCATTGAATAAGGTATCGCCGCAAAACAGGGCTGGTTGGTCCGTGTGCGACAATAGACATACATGGCTCATGGTATGACCAGGTGTATCTAGTGCTTCCAGTTCGACGGTTTTCCCGATTTTGATAATATCGCCGGCCCGTAAACCTAAATCCACGTCAGGTATTTTGTTTTTTGCGCCATGATGAGCAAGAAGTTTCGCACCTGTGGCCGCAATCATTGGCCCGTTTCCGCCCGTATGATCACTATGCTCATGGGTATTGAGAATTTTGATAATGTCCCAGCCAAGTCGCTTGGCCGCGGCCAGGCATTTTTCATGTTCCAGGGGATCTATAGCGAGAGCTTGCCCCGTCTCAGAACAAGCGATCAGATAATTGAAATTTCGCCAAGCATTGTCAGTATAAATTTGCTCAACAATCACTGCCGTTCTCCTTAAATTTCAGTCGGTCTTATAACATACCGTCAAGCTCGCTCTTCTATTCATTGGGCCCATGTATAGTTGTTTTATAATGAAACCCACTCGGGTGCAGCTCTTAGGGAAGGAGAGTTTTTTGCTCCTGTGTTTGCAGTAAAGCTGCTAATCGGTGTTCGATGTGGGCAGAACTTTATTAATGGATGGCATTACCTCTGTTGCCATGAGTTCCATGGACTGGCGCATTCGTGCTTTATCCGTCCAGTCGTGAGCCGTCATTAACAGTGTGCCAAAGCCGCCGACTTGATTGTGAAACTCAAGCAACTGGTTTGTCACGGTTTGGGCATCACCACGAATTACAAAGCTGTCAACCATGCCGTTCGCAGTTAACTCGTTTGCGTCATCGCCAAGTTTAGCTACGAAGGCGGGTTTTAAATCGGAGCGTTCGAAAATGTCGAATAAATACTCATAGTAATGCATGAAAGAGCCCCCAGGGTTCATGACAAATTTTTCTGCTTCTTCGTTCGACTCAGCAACGAAGATGCTTCGGGCAACTCTCCAACGGGAATTCTCAGCAACTCGATTGTGCAACCTGCATTCATCATCGTAGACACGCCAATGACTTGCGACCGACCACGCTCCAATAAAGTTAGCTGATATCGGATCCCAATTGCGCTTTCCGGCAAAGCGCATGGTGCCGGAATTGGGGCTGAGTGCAGATAAAGCGATGGGAGGATGGGGTTTTTGGAAAGGTTTGACCATCCGTCCTAGACCTAGCTTGTCGACTGCCCAATCTTCGACTCGCGCATTCCAAAAGGTATTTGTGATATTGTAAGGCGGCTCGGTTTCCCAGATTTTGAGAATCATATCGATGGATTCGACCATCATCGCGTTGCGGTCAGCGTCCATGACTCCAAATAATTCAAAATCGGATGGTAAACCGCCTGGGCCAATTCCCATGATAAATCTACCCTCGGACAAATGGTCGAACATTGCGGCATAGCCCGCGACTACGGCCGGATGGTATTGTGGTAAACAAAGCACTCCGGTTCCGAATTTGATTCGTTGTGTCCTTGCGATAAGGGTGGCCATAAACAACAATGGTGAGGTGATGGGTTCAGCGGCTGAAGTGAAGTGCTCACCCACCCAAGCTTCTTCAAATCCCAACTGGTCAGCTAAAATAATTGCTTCGGTGTCTTCTGCTAAAGCTTGGTGGTAATCTTTTGTTGGATCATGCAGAGGCATCATAAAATAGCCGAGTTTCATCTGAGATCCTTTTGTATGTGGTCGCTCTTTGAGCTACATAATACATAACTGTAGTGGAATGTTTTCTCGAGTCGAGAACTGTCGGAGGCGATGAGTGTACCGTAGGGCTATCGTAGCTAACAACACGAAGACGACCTAGCACTACTACAGTGGTTATAGGGAGCAATCGATAATTCTGGATAACGTGCCAAGGCAAGTCGACAGTGACTCCAAATTAATCTCTCGCGCTCGGTCTTTAGCGCCGGTGGTTGGCGAACGTGCGCGGGAATGTGAAGCGCTTCGACGGGTTCCGGACCAAACCATCGAGGATTTTCACCAGGCTGGGCTATTTCGGGCGATACAGCCGAAGAGAATTGGTGGCGGCCAGGTGCCATTCCCAGTCTATTTCAAAATGTGTGCTGAAATTGCGCGCGGTTGTGCTTCTAGTGCCTGGGTCCTGACTAATCTTGCTAGCCACCATTGGATGTTGACCTACTGGCCGGTGGAAGCACAGGATGAAGTTTGGGGAGGATCGCCAGACGTACTGATTGCTTCAGGACTTGCTTTCCCATGTGGGAAGGCGAACAAGGTGGCTGGAGGCTACAAGTTGACGGGGAAATGGCCGTTTTCAAGTGGCGTGGACGCTTCTACTTGGAACATGCTCGGCGGCATTGTTGCAACAGATGAAGGCGAAAAACCTGATCAGCGTTTGTTTCTGGTCCCGAGTGATAATTACAACATTATTGACGATTGGGACGCTAGTGGCCTGAAAGGTTCCGGCAGTAAGAGTGTTGCGTGCGAGGATGTTTTTGTCCCCGTTCATCGTACGGTTGCGCTTAAGGATATAGTTGCTGGTGAGGCGCCAGGCTTGGTTGCTAACCCCGGTTCATTATTCAGATTACCGTTTTTCGCCATGTTTCCTTATGTTGTCGGTATGGTTGCATTGGGAGCCGCAAAGGGTGCATTGGAGACCTACACTAATTGGAATAAACATCGGGTCAGTCGTTACACAGGGGCTAAGATTAGCGAGCTTGCACCTATACAAATGCGCCTCGCTGATGCCTCGGGTTCGGCCGAAGCGGCGGAACGAATGTTTTTGCACCGATGTTACGAAGTAACCTCTATGGTAGAGGCCGGTAAACAGCTTGGGCTTGAGAAGCGCGCAGAATATCGGCGGGATGGTGCCTTTGCGACGAAGTTGTGTGTGCGATCCGTTGACATTCTTTTTGAAGGTAGCGGTGGCAATGCTTTGTATTCTGAAAATGCTATGCAGCGGCATTTTAGAGATGTACACGCGGCTGCCGGGCACTTTGCGCTCGCTTGGGATGTATCGGCCACCATATATGGACAGATTCATCTCGGTTTGCCATTTAAAGGTAATTTATAGAAAATTTGGTCTTTCGAATGTCGCGATTAATCGGCGAAGCTCAAGTTTTCTTTTTAGTTGGATCCAGTTATTCCGGTTCCATGGCTTTTTCAAACGCTGAATTTAATAGTACCTGACTACCGGAAATGAGGCGCTTTTCCGCCGCATCCTCCAATTCATTGTGGCTAAGGCCATCTTTGCATGGGATAAAGACCATCGCGGTCGGACAAATGTCGGCCATATATTTGGCGTCATAACCTGCACCGCTGCTGCTCCGAAGGTAGCTGTAGCCACGGGAATGCTCCACCTGCTCCACCATGTTGACACATGCTGGATCAAAGGCGGTAGGCGGGGAATACCAGATTTGCTCTAGATTTCCTTTCAGGGCATTGTCTTCGCGAACTGCGTCAAATGCTAAGCGCAGGGACTGTGCCATTGCTAAAAGTGTACTGGCTACTGGATGGCGCATATCGACCGTGAAACGGACCTGTCCGGGAATTACATTGCGTGAATTAGGGGATAGTTGGAGTTGGCCGACGGTAGTGCGTCCATCAGGGGCATTAGCTATGGGGCGATATCGTTGATATGTCCAATAAGGCGTGCAGCGCCTAAGAGTGCATCGTGTCTGGCTGACATTGGAGTGGAGCCAGCATGAGCCTCTTTGCCGATGACCGTACAATTGAACCAACGAATTCCCTGGATCCCCTCTACTACTCCAATAGTTTTGCCCGCGGTCTCAAGAACGGGTCCTTGCTCTATGTGGGCCTCGAAATACGCGCGGATGGGACGGCCGCCACAGGGCGAATTTCCGTCATATCCTATTCGCGCTAGCGAGTCTGCAAGTGTGACGTTGTTTGTGTCCTGGGAGTTTAATGCTGCGGAGAGTGTGAGTGCATCGGCAAACACTCCTGATCCCATCATTGCGGGCGCAAACCGTGACCCTTTCTCGTTCGTCCATGAGACCACCTGGATGGGTCGAAGGGTCTGAATTTGTTTGTCGTTCAGGCCACGGACTACTTCAAGAGCAGCCAACACATCGTAGGCGCCATCATATTTTCCGCCAGTCGGCTGGCTATCAAATGACTCCCGATCAGGACCGGGGCAAGTGTGTCCTTTCCCCCCGAACGACGGCAAAATAGATTGCCAATATGATCAACCGTAATGTCACAGTCGGCGTTCTTGGCCTATGTAACAAGTAAGTCGCGGCCAGCACGATCTTCGTCGGTCGCAGCAAGACAGCATACCCTGCCTTTTTTAGTTGCTCCAATTTGGGCCATACGCGCCAGCGATTCCATGAGTCGATCGGCGTTTACTTCAGGTTTGTGCATGTCATAGCTTTGGTCGTTTATCGGCAAACGGACGAGCTCGTTCGAACGCACGGCTGGCGGTTAATACGGTTGCGTCCCCGTACATCGGACCAACAATTTGCAAACCAATAGGTAAACCACTGTCGCTAAAGCCACATGGGATAGATGCAGCTGGCTGTCCGGTCAGATTGAACGGAGGTGTGAAAGGAATCCAGCCGAAGGGATCATCGACGTAGTCATTTGGACATGGTTGCCCTACGTCGAATGCAAGGACTGGTAACGTTGGACATAGTAGAAGATCGTATTGAGTGAGCAGGTGATTCATATAAATACCGTTTGCTACGCGATCGAGTTCGGCCGTTTTTAGTGAGAGCATATCGAGTTTTTCACCTTCGGTTGCCATTGCTACCAAAGTGGGCTCGATCTTAGCTCGCTGTTCTTCTGTTAGCATACTCATCATTTTGGCGACACTGGATGTAAAGTGGATTAGCAAGATATCGCGTGGTGCTACGGGCCAATCTATATCGATAGTCTCAACTGAGGCGCCAAGATTTGAGAATTGTCGGGCCGCATTGAATACAGCCTCCGCTACTTCTGTATCCACCTGTGTATCGAGTCCGAGGTCGGGGCTGAAAGCGATTTTCAATCCGGTGATTTTTCCGTCGACTGAATTGCTGTAATCCTCGTTGTCATAGGGGAGACCATACCAATCGCGAGCGTCTGGCTGGGCGATCACTGTCAACATTAATGCCGCGTCGGCTACTGTACGTGTCATTGGTCCAGCATGGGACAAGGTCCCAAATGGGCTTGGTGGGTAGGTTGGAACTCGGCCAAACGTGGGCTTCAGGCCGTAGACTCCTGCAAAACAGGCTGGGATACGAATTGAGCCGCCGGCATCGGTACCAATAGCAAGCTGGCCCATCCCTGCTGCGACTGCTGCACTTGCACCCCCACTTGAACCTCCGGGGGTTTTGTCGAGGTTCCACGGGTTACGGGTAATACCGGTCAGGATACTATCGGTGACACCTTTGTGTCCGAATTCGGGGGTCGTGGTTTTCCCAAGCAACACCGCACCGTGCTCCCTTAGTCTCGCGACACAGGGAGCGTCCTCGTTCCACGCTTGATCTGGGTCAATTGCGCGTGACCCTCGTAAGGTCGGCCAGCCCTCGGTGACAACTAAATCCTTGATGGTTGTGGGTACGCCGTCGAGAAGACCCTTCGGGTTTGCCGTTTTCCAGCGCTGTTCCGACTCAGAGGCTGCCGCGAGCGCTGCATCCGTATCAACAATGGTAAAAGCGTTAAGTTTTTTGCCGTCACGTTCGATTCGGTTGAGAGAGGCCCGGACTGCTTCGACTGGTGACAATCTGCCGGCCCGGTAGTTTTTAATTAATTCGGTTGCAGGCATGTAGGCGAGATCGTCAGACATAGTGTCTCCTTCAAGTTGTGCGCTGGTTTCTGTTACTCACTATGGGTTAAGTGGAAGTCGAATCCAAAATATTCGGAGGTCTTCCAGTGGGCCACTATACCAGTGAAATGAATTATTCGGCTTTAGTAGTGTTTTGGTAAGTACGTGTAAGTGGCTACTTTCAGAGGTGTCTTCGTTAATACGGCATTTTGCATGGTCTTTGATTTATGTTGACTGTGTGCTAAAGGCGAACGAAGGCGTGGCTGTGAATTTTAATTACGAGGTGCGGGTCGCAGCGAATTTAAAACCATGTTCCACTAATCTCGGCCTTTGGATCAACGATTTATAGCGGGTTCTAAAAATGGCGGCGATTCACATTCTCTATCCAGATGTTTTGTCAGCCGATGATCATGCGGTCGAACGGGCCATTTCGGGAGATGGTGTTGAGTTTATAATATTCAACGAGCGTGAACCCGATAAAATTCCTCAGGAGATATGGTCTAGTTGCCAGGCCATGGTCACGGGTATTTCCATGCCGATTGACGCGAGTGTGATAGCGAGGCTCGACAACTGCAAAATAATTACACGTTTAGGTGTAGGTTACGATTTGATCGACATAGCGGCTGCTGGCGCTTGCGGGATCGTAGTTTGCAACGTGCCAGATTATGGCACTAACGAAGTTGCGGACCATGCTATCGCCTTGCTGCTTTCCTTTACCCGTGGGATACCGCAGTACACAGAAGCCTATCGCGCTGATCCGGATAAAGGTTGGGACTACAAGATTACCCCAGCAATGACCAGGATGACGGGTAAGTGCTTTGGAGTGATCGGCTTAGGACGAATCGGAACTGCCGCCGCAATGCGCGCTAAGGGCTTCGGAATGCAAGTAAGAGCTTATGACCCCTTCGTTCCAGATGGCCAGGAGTTGGCCCTCAACATCGACCGTGCCTATGATCTTGATGAATTGCTGAAAGCGGCTGACTTCATCACCATTCATACTCCTGCCACCAAGTTAACACATCATCTAATTAACGAGGACGCAATTTCGAAAATGAAGCGCGGAGTGATTTTGGTGAACACGGCGCGTGGGCCGATTTGTGACTTGGATGCTGTGTATAGCGGCCTTAAATCCGGCCAGATTGGTGCCGCTGGGTTGGATGTATTTGATCCAGAGCCCCCAAATGCGGACCATCCACTTATGTTGGCATGGCGTGCCCGTGAAACTTGGCTTGAGGGTCGCTTTGTAGCCACGCCTCACGCTGCATTTTACAGCCCTACATCTTCACAAATTCTCCGTGAGAAGGCGTTGCAAACCTGCCTCGATTATTTGCGAAGCGACGCATTAAGAAACTGCGTCAATAGTGATTGTCTGGAGCACTAGAAGGTGTCAAATGCGAGGTGTGTGCATAAAGCCACGGCACCAGGATCTATCCAAGCATTGAGCATTAAGACGAGGTCAGATTGATAAAAGGTTCTTAAACCTTAACGCTCGGCCGTGCCTTTGTACTTTGGAACCAGCGTTGGAGTGCGCCGTACTCCTCTGGAATTTCAATTTTTGACCACCCAGCAAATTCGATCAAAATGAAGGCCGTGATATCTGCGATCGTAAAAGTTTCCGTGGCAACAAATTCGCTCACTCCGAGTTGCTCGTTCAGAACACCTAGGAAATATTCAACGCGAGCACGGCCCCGATTGACGAGCTCGGGAATTTGCGCGTAGTTCACTGGACCAGCTAATGCGCGGTCCGTCCATCTTTTGCCGGAATTGCGAAACGTATCTCCGGCCGGAAGCATTCCTTGGAGTTCGACTCTGCGCTGCCACATCTCGACCAGCGCTTTCTCTTTCGCATCTCGGCCCATCAGTGGCGGTGACGGTTGTAGTTCCTCAAAGTAGCGGCAAATTGCCACCGATTCGGTAATAAGCGTTCCATCGTCGAGGGCAAGTGCAGGGACAATACACGAGGGGTTGATTGCCCGGAAGTTGTCGCTCAACTGTTCTTTATTACCTAAATCGACTTGGACTATGTCTACGTTATCTATCCCTTTTTCAGCTAGGAACATCCGAGCGCGACGCGGGTTTGGGGCTATGTCATAATCATAAAGTTTCACTGCATGATACTCCTGGGATTTGTTGCACTCTATATAACCAACGAAATGTTATGAGAAGTAAGTAAGTTTCTCGACGGTCTATAAAACAGAAGGAATACTTAAGTCTAGATTTGGCTGGTGGGAGGGTCTGGTGGTACTGGCCCCTTACTCGGATGCGGGCGGATCCAATTGGTAAAGTGGTGGTTCACCGCGCGCGACTCGGCCAACGTTGTCCAACGCAATCGAGAAATTGCGGCGCTTTGACTCGGTGGTTTGGCCGGCGACATGGGCAGTGAGTATGACCCGGTGCCGGCACTCCGAAGGGAGACTAAGAAAGGGGTGGCTTTTAGGAAGCGGTTCCTGCTCGAAAACATCGAAACCGGCTCCCGCCAGCCGTCCCGTTTCAATTAAAACGGAAAGAGCGGCTTCGTCGACAATACCACCTCGTCCACAATTCAAAAGAATCGCACCCGGCTTTATTAGACTTAATAGAGACGTGTCGATGAGATTTTTTGTTTTCGTGGTGGCTGGTAACGCAACAACTATTATGTCCGACGTAGAAATCAGTTCTTCAAGCGACAAAGCATGCACGAATGGATCAACTTGCTTGACATGTGCGGCACGCACGACCTCAAGACCAAGGCCAATAAATAAAGAGGCAACAGCGCGGCCTATGTGGCCAAAGCCGATTACACCCACACGTCCGTTGAGTTCGTGGCCGGTAATGTTGTTGGCCCGTGCCGCTGTCCACTCTTCTGCGCCGCCCCGTGTGAGCAATGTTAGAGGGCGCCGCAATCGGAATGCCATCTGGACCACAGTCTGGGCGACGGACGGTGCGTTTAGGCCAGGCATATAGGCAACAGGAATACTCAGGCGCGCACATTCGTGGCGGTCCACGTTGTCATAGCCAGCGCCCGTTAACTGTACCAACCGCGTTTTGGGCGCTAGTCCTAGGAGAGCGGCGTCGACGGTACCGGAACCAGAAGCGGAAATGATGTAGTCAGCATTAATGGACGCTGCTTCGGCTTCAGCACGCACACCGGCTCTTCCGAAATTCATTGTGTAGCCGCTAGGTGCTGTCAGTCCGAGCGCTCGGAATTCAACTTCCGGCCAGAGGAACGCAATCTTTGGCATAATTATCTGTTGTGTTTGTTAGCTGAGTTTCTCACGTACTAGGCGTGTGCCGGCGACTAGCGCCTCTAGTTTTGCATATGCAATTTTACGTGGGACATATTTAAAGCCACAATCAGGGGCCGTAATAATGTTTTGAGAAGGAACGAATTCCAGTGCTCGCTCAATGCGCTTCGCGACCAATTGATCACTTTCCACAGTCATATCATCAAGATTAATGACTCCCAATATAATTGTCTTATCGGCAATCGGTTGCAGTGCGGACAAGTCAAGATTTGGTTGTGCGGTTTCAACGGAGATTTGATCGACCGTGCATTCGCTAAGTTCTTCAAGAAAGTGATAATGGTCCGGGCGGTCATTGATCATTGCTGCGTAGCCCATGCATAAATGCAATGCAGTGGTACCGTTGATGCCTTGGAGTGCACGGTTGATAGCAGGGATTGCATATTCCCTAGCAGGTTCCGGCCTGGCTTGTACCCAGGGTTCGTCGATCTGAACCACGTCTGCACCTGCGGAAAATAAATCCTGGATTTCATCATTAACTGCGTTGGCATAGTCCATGGCCAGTGCTGCGGGGTCGTGGTAATGCTGGTCTTCTGCCTGTTGAGACATTGTGAACGGACCGGGTAAGGTCGCTTTTATCATACGGTCGGTGTTGGCACGTAAAAAAGCAATGTCAACTGCTCCTACTGGGCGTGTACGTCTGATTGGGCCGACAACGAGCGGAACTGGGTTGGGCGTTCCTTTTCGTGATATCGCCGTGCCCGTTTTGTTTGGATCGAGGCCGTCAAGCGCGGTGGCGAAATGGTTGGAGTAACTCTCTCGACGCATCTCCCCGTCGGTTACAATATCGATGCCCGCCCGTTCTTGATCCCGAATTGCTAGCAGCGTTGCATCGTCTTGAGCTTGTGAAAGCCAGGGATCTTCGATTCGCCACAGATCTCCCCGGCGTGATCGAGGTGGTGAACCCGAAGCAAGCGTGTCTCTATCTATTAGCCAATCGGGTTGCGCATAACTCCCGACCACCGAAGTAGGTAGGAGTAGTGTAGTGTTTGTCATGGGTCTGGCTCATCATGTTCAGTAATGGATTCGACGAAGCGATTTATAGCACTCATTTGAGATACCTCGATCTACTGAGTTGACGTTGGGCTGACAGCTCGTCAGCTGGGTTTGATCGGCGTACAGTGCCACTTTTCCTCAAGAAGCTCGCCACGGACTAGTCAACGTGTGTCTATGCAAGAGTGAGGTGCGGAACTTACTGTATTATTGCACAATATATTGCTTGCCTTGAAAATTGGGTGAAGCAGGGAAAGAAATGGTACAGGTTGGGTATGCCGATGGGCGCTGAACGACGAAATGGTCTTGAGATCAGGGCTGTCCAAAAGAGCTTCCGTGAATATTCCCTAGGAGCGCCAATGGGGTGGGGGGTGCGATGACAAAATTATTGTTGATACAGGGCGCCAACATGGCTTGGTTGGGTCGGCGACAGCCAGAAATTTATGGCACCACTACTGCCGACCAGCTAAACGAAATGCTTCAGGCCCATGCTGATGAGCACGATTATGACTTGGATATTTTTTATACGCATGTTGAGGGTGAAGCGATCGGGCGTGTCTTTAAAGGCGTTGAAGAGGGTATTGATGGGCTCGTGATGAATCCCGCGGGCTTCACCTATCGTGGTGAGGCATTGCGTGATTGTATCCTCGATTGTGAAGGATTGCCCTATATTGAGGTCCACATATCCAATTTGGCGCAACGGGGTATCAAGTCGGTATTAGCGAGTGCTGCTGACGGCATGTTGATGGGGTTTGGGCTTCAATCTTATCTGTTGGCGTTGGATGCTATGTTGGACTTATTGCAGAAGCGGAATGGATGACTGGACCAAGAATACAACCAAGCATTCTTGACATAGCACCCTATGTGCCGGGGCTTTCAAGTGCACCGAGTGATAAGCGCTTGGTCAAGATGTCGTCTAACGAGACCCCGCTAGGGACTAGTCCAGATGCGGTAGAGGCGTATCGCGGGGCCAGCGAACTACTACACCGATACCCGGATGGTGCAGCCGCAGAATTGCGAACCGCGATTGGCGATGTCTATGGCCTTGATCCAGAGCGGATCGTGTGTGGGAATGGTTCGGACGACCTGTTGTATCTTCTTGCTACCGCGTACGCTGGGCCCGGCGATGAGGTTTTAATCACAAAACACTCATTTGCCATGTATCAAATTGCGGCTCAGTCCGTTGGGGCGACACCGGTGATCGCGCCAGACCGTCTGCTTGGATCTGATGTAGACAGCCTGTTGAAGCACGTTGGTCCAGATACTCGAGTTTGTTATTTAGCTAATCCGAACAACCCAACAGGAACTTTTCTATCTTCGGACGAGGTAGCACGCTTGCGTGAGGGTTTGTCAGATAGTGTTCTGTTGGTGATCGATGCAGCGTATGCAGAATATGTTCGTCGGGAAGGTTACTCAGATGGTATCGCGTTGGTCGACCGTTACGACAACGTCGTTGTGACTCGTACGTTTTCAAAAATCTTTGGACTTGCTTCGTTGAGACTCGGTTGGTTGTACGGGCCATCAAAAGTGGTTGATGCGTTAAACCGCATTCGCTGTCCGTTTAACGCAAACGGGGCAGCTCAGGCTGCTGGCATGGCCGCTCTCAAGGATGTGGCCTTCGTAGAGGCTGCGGTGGCACATAATGAGCAATGGCGGCCTTGGTTAGAGAAGGAACTGGGTGGTCTCGGATTGACCGTCCACCCCAGCATAGCCAATTTCGTGCTAATTGAATTTGAGCGTTCTCCACGATCTCAAAGTGCAGCGCGGGCCTATGATTATCTGCTGCAAAACGGAGTTATAGGTAGAGAACTAAGAGGGTATAATTTGCCGAATTGTCTTCGATTTTCAGTAGGTCTTGAGGAGGACAATCGTTTGCTGGTTGATTTGATTGCGAAGTTTATTGGCCCTTCCAGACGGTAGATGTATTTGTCCCGGAGGCATAACACTATACTTGATCACACAACAAAAGCCGGACTATAGGCCGTTGGATAAGTTTTGGACGCCGGTCAAAGGTGGGAAAAGAGCGTTGGCAAACGCGATACCATTTGGTAGCAAAGCTGTGAATACAATTGGTGTAGGCTTGCCTCGCGATTTACGGTCCGATATGTCTAGATTTCGCGGAAACAATAACCGCAAGGAGGTAATGCCGCATGAGCTTCGATCTTGATCAATATGTCGAAGTCCGCCGAGCCAATTGGGCGAGCTTTGTTAAGCTAACGGCGTATGGAACCATCGGCGTCATCGCAATTTTGGTGTTGCTGGCACTTTTTGTTTTATAGGCTCGGCCGTTTAGGATTGGTCCGAACTCAGCTCCATTCTTCATGCAACATTTGCTATTTTCGTCGCCACTTGATGAGAAGGAAGCAGTTAGGGTATCTACCAAGCATTTTGGACAAGTAGGCGATGCCAAACAACTGGCAGGTGGTGTTCAAGGTTTGTTTTATGACCTAGGCTATTGTGCCATCACTGAAATGCGCCTTGCTTCTGGGCCGCGCGCAGATGTTATCGGTTTAGATCGGCGTGGACGGTTTGTCGTCGCAGAAATCAAAATAAGCCGTGCTGACTTGCAAGCTGACCGCAAATGGTTGGATTACCTGTCGTTCCGCGACGACTTTTATTTTGCAGTTCCAGCTGACTTTCCCATCCACATAGCCCCAGATGGATCTGGGTTGATCGTTGCGGACCAATTTAATGGCGAAATCTTGCGCCCAAGTTGCCACAAATCTATGGCAACGGGGCGTCGGAAGCAGCAAATTATGCAGTTTGCGCGTACGGCTGGGACGCGCCTGTACCGATACCAACGGCAGGGTCTATAATTACGCGTGAGGATCACAGACCCCCGTGGCCGTTAGGATTTAGGTAAAGATATGGCGTGTGCCGTTGGTTTCCTCGAGAAATGTGTGGTCGCAGCTGGAGCAATCATTGCAGCTGCAACGCTCACGGCATGCCAAGATTACCGAAACGCGTTTAATCCGGTTCAACTCTTATGCCCGGGAGACTTTGATCCAACAGAAAATCGTTGTGTGATTCAGACTCATGGCAATGCTGACCCTTAAGGTTCGCGGCCAATGCGTATTCGCCATTTCTGGGCTAACAGAGAACAACATACTCATCCAGTTATATGCGGCACGTTAGGGGCAATGCTAGAGTGCAGGGAGTAGGGAACATGTCCGAGAATACATTTTCTGCCATTTCGCAGTTTCGACTCGATAAAGAGGTTGCTCTAATTACCGGTTCGGGTGACGGTCTGGGACGTATTGCCGCCCTAACTTTTGGTGAAGCTAGTGCTCACGTGTGTGTGTCGGATATCGACATGCCACTCGCTGAAAAAGTTGTACGCGAGATTGAGGACGCAGGCGGCTCAGCTGATGCTTGGCATCTCGATGTTGCGGATAATGAGCAGATAGTGCGTGTGATTGCTGAAGTTGTGGGAAAGCACAAACAAATTGACATCTTGGTGAATAATGCAGGCACCGCTCAGCGCGAACCGACGGAGGATATGCCGCTCGAGGTTTGGGACAAGATTGTGCAGATCAATCAAACACAGGTGTTTATGTGCTCGCGTGAAGCAGGCCAACATATGCTGAAGGAGAAGAAGGGGTCTATCATTAATATGGCTTCCATTATGGGCTTGGTGGGTGGAGGGTTTTATCCCAACTTCCCCTATCATGCGACCAAGGGTGCAGTGGTGAATATGACACGTGCTTTGGCCGCTGAATGGGCCGCCCATGGGGTGCGAGTTAATGCAATCGCCCCTACCTTTGTAAAGACGAACCTTACTATACCTTTACGGTCCAACGAGACTCTGAGTCGGATTGCGATTGAACGTACGCCAATGGGTCGGTTTGCAGAGCCAGAGGAATTGGCTGGGGCATTCCTTTTTCTGGCCAGCTCGGCTTCAAGTATGGTGACCGGGCATATTCTGGCAGTGGACGGGGGATGGACTGCAATCTAGATGTCACAGGTTTTAGTGACAGGTTTAATTTCTATAATTCGGTTGTTCAGGCTCGAGTAAGCGTTTAAGTGCAGTAAAATGGCGATGGTGGTTCGCCGCTCCACCCGATCCTTCCGTTTCTATTTGTTGGGCCACAGATTTTACGATGGATTCTGGGATTTTCTTAAGCGCCCGGCCAGTTGACATAGCTAACACTTGAGCTTGGCAGGCGCGATTCAGAAAATACAGTTGCTCCCACGCATGCGCTACGCTGGTCCCGGCCACGGTGATTCCGTGATTGGCCATGAACAGCACGTCATAATCACGAAAAGCGTTGGCGATGCGCGATCCTTCGTCTTCGTCAAGTGCGCCCCCCCGATAATCATCATCATATGCGATCTTGCCGTAAAATCGGCAAGCATTTTGGTCGGCGTATTCGAGCCGCCCTTCTTCGATCATGCATAGAGCAAGTGGGTAGGGGGGATGGCAATGCATCACGCAAGTGGCATCCGGCCGTGTCATGTGAATGGCGTTGTGAATATGAAAAGCACTCGGCTCCACGAATCCCTCACCCTCAATCCGTGTGCCTGTCCCATCAACTATCATTAGTATGCTTGCAGTTACTTCAGACCAGTGAAGTCCATAGGGGATCAGGAGGAACCGATCATTCTGGTTGGGCACCACCATTGTGAAATGATTGTCGATGCCTTCGTTAAATCCGAATTTGTCAGCTAAGCGATAGGCGGCCGCCAAATTTTCACGCGCTATCTGTATTTCATTGTTTGTGGCCATGGGCAATTCCTTGTTCAAAGTTTGATTGTTGTTAGAAAATATAATTGTCTGTGTCAGGATCACAATCTTCGGACAACTTATTGGATCAAAAGGGGGCGTTGCAAGTAGCGCGGAATTTGACGGTATCGAGTCGGGCAGTTATGGGTTTGGGGTGGTGATATTTTAGATTTTACTAATAACGCCGTGAGGTCTGAGTTCGCATTGGAGCAGTTTTGCGACGGGCCTGCGTCGCCTTTCGAAGCGTCCTATAGGCATAAACTTTAGCATATTAGATGATGAGTGCGTGGCCAATGCCACGACTTGCTCCAGTGACTAAGACTGTCGGCATAATAAATCTCTATCTTTTGGGTGGAGATATTTTGTTTGGAAGTTCAGTGAGGGAACCCATCAGTGATGATGTTAACGAGGTTTGTAGATCGCTAAACCATAACTGAAATATTTTCCATTAAATCCCTCATTTGAACTTTAAAGAGCTGTAAAACCTGTACTCATCGATGCAATTCTCATATGAATTTCTCATTGTGGACATATTTCGAAATCGTAATTGGGGGAAATTAAATGTCGGGTGGACTTAAGGGCCAGGTAGCAGTGGTAACTGGTTCTGGTAGTGGAATTGGTGCCGCCATAACCCATTCATTTTTGGATGCTGGCGCTAGCGTTCTCGCCACTGGCAGAAGAGCGGAAAAACTAGGCAGGCTCGGGGAGCATCAATCTTTGATAACACTAGTTGGCGATGTCACAGAACCGGATTTTGCGGATCGTTTGTTGAGCCGTGCGCTAGATGCTTTTGGGCGCTGCGATATAGTCGTTAACAATGCGGGGGTAATGTGGAGCGGGGCAGCACACGAGATTGACATAGAACATGTTGTGGCCATGGTTCGTGTAAATATCGAGGCAGCATTTCGAGTTGCACACGTATTTGTTCGCCATTTCTTTACCCAAAACACGGGACAAATTATCAACATTTCGAGTGTTCTTGGCACCAAAGTGCGTCCGAACACTGGTACATATAGTGCGACTAAGTACGCTGTTGAAGCGCTGTCCGAATCGATGCGGCTCGAACTTGCTGATACAAACGTCAAGGTAACTTGTATCGAACCGGGTTTGGTTATAACGGATCTTCACGACCATTTTGCAATCCATCCTAAAGACGCACTCGGACTCAAGCAGCCTCTGCAACCCGAGGATATTGCGAATATTGTCCTGACCGTTGCTACTCAGCCGGACCACGTGTTTGTGCCCAAGGTGATGGTTTTGCCAAAACACAACGCAATCTAAAAATCATTCACTGTGTCATTTTACATCCTGATGGACTGATTTACGCCGGATCTGTCATCTCTAAGTCGGGGTCTTGGATCCAAACGTAGATCAGCACTGCAACTGCGGCGAGCCCAGCCACACACCAGAACAGTGCGCTATAGGCGGACGGTGGGCGAGCTCCGTTGGTCACCGTAAAAAACCCTATTACCCAGCCACTCAGCAGTTGAAGTAGTCCAACCCCACCAAAGCTGAACAGGTTGGAAAGGGTGAGTGCGCGTCCCACTAAGCGTTTGGGTGCCAACATTCGTACGTGGCTGACAATCAAGATTGGATAGGAGCCAGCCAAACCAAGGAGACTCAAAAGTAGAAGCAATAAATAGTGGTCTGTTGGGGGCAAAATCGCGAACACCACAAAAATGGCCGCAGTGGCACTGCCGCCTGCTAAGACCAAAGTTTTGATAGATCCCAGCCGTGGTGCCAGCCATGCATATGCTAAACCACCTACCATGCTGCTCAACGCCATTGCCATCAAAATGTCCGCAGCACCAACCGTATTAAGCCCGTGAACGTCTCTAAGGTATGGTGCCCCCCAGAGGCCAAGTACGACCATGATCGAACCGTATGACACTGTATTTAACGGCAAGAGCAAGCGAAGTTGGCGATTGCGTGCTACTTCGCCAACACCGCGTAACGCGCTGGTAAAGGTCTCTCGCGGACCCTCATGGAATGGCTTTCCCGGTGGCGCATTTCGCACTAGCAGCCAGACCATTATCGCGACAAGAGCTGTGATTGCAGATACGAAAAGGAATGTTCCCCGCCATCCTAACCATTCAGCAGTTATCGCAAGCGGCGTAGTGGCAACTAATGCACCACCGCCCCCGACACCGCTTGCGATTGCTGCCATCAATGGAAAGCGTCGTGGAGGAAACCAGCGCGAGAACACCACTAAAGTTCCCATGAAACAGGTGGCGCATCCTAAGCCGATAACTCCGCGCCCGATGGCGAGCATGATCGGTTCTGTGGCTGACGCAAAAATAACTGCACCGGCGGCGGCGATCATCAATAGGGTAGTATTGATTAGGCGTGGCCCATAGTGGTCGAGAAGGACCCCACAAGGCACCTGGGCGACAGCAAATACTATAAAATAGGTGCTGCCAAGTAGGCCTAGCATGCCTGCTGACAATCCCATCTCAGCCATAAAGGTGGGTCCGAGGACGCCAACTGAGGCACGGTAGAACTGGCTGATCAGGAACGCTGTGCAAAGTATGGTGACCATGGCCACGAGGTGAGGTCGTGTTTGCACGATTAGTCCGAAGGCGCCATCTGTGGTAGACCAGGAATGTTGATATTTCAGACGGAATGCTTGAGCGGTATCAGGACCAGAACCGTGGTGTCAATCTAGCCCACCGCCGTGCGGCCACGCGTAGAACATTATCCTGTTGTTTTCAGCGATAGGCCCTGAGAGAATGGCGCCGCCATTGTGCCATGATGGCAGGCCGTGTGGTGGTGGCACTTCAATAGTACTGGTTGGACGTGGCTACCCGGCCGGCTACAGCATAGATGTATGGGGGGAGACAATGCAGCAATTGCTGGCGGCGAGCCGCGCTATTGACCGTTTCCAGTCCGCAGTAGGACGGACCGCGGCATGGCTTTTGATTCCTATGATGTTAGTAATCATAATAGACGTGATTACCCGGAAGTTTGGTTTGTTAATCGTTGCGAAGGACTTTTTTTTGAATAACGGTATGGCAGTTCCGGCCCATCTTATCGGCACCTATTTTACCTCAACCAAATTCCAGGAGCTGGAGTGGCACCTGCACGCAGCATTATTTTTGCTGTGTCTGGGTTTTGGCTACGTCAAAAACTCCCACGTGCGTATCGAAATCATCCGGGAACGATTTGACCTTCAAACAAAGTCGTGGCTAGAAGTAATCGGGATCGTGTTCTTCATCGTGCCCTATACGTATCTGTTGTTCCGGTATGGATTTAATTTTGCTGCACGTTCGTTCGAATTAAACGAGGTGTCTTCTGCACTGACTGGACTAAGCCATCGCTGGATCATCAAATCATTCGTGCCGATCGGAATGGTTTTGTTGTTCATCGCCGCGATGGGGGTGCTCTTTCGCAATTTAGTGTTTCTTTTTGGATCGCCGGATCTGAGCCGCGAGGCGCAGGAGCTCTCTCCCGAATTACATTTGTCTGAGGAATAGATGAAGGTAATACAATCTGGCGTGGACGGTGTGGCGCAGTCTAACGCGGAGTAACCTGTATGGATCTTGTTTATTTGCTGCCAGCTTTCATGTTTCTTGCGTTGGCGGCTTTATTATTTAGCGGATTTCCGGTTGCCTGGGTGTTGGGCGGCGTCGGCATCGGATTCGGATTCATCGGTATGTACTACGATGTGTTCGAATTCATTTACTTCTTCAACGTGATTTCCCGGATATGGGGTACGGCAGCGGAGAATTTAATTCTAGTCGCGGTACCGATGTTTATCTTTATGGGGACAATGCTCGAGCGTTCTGGTGTTGCCAATGACCTATTGCATTGCCTTCAGGTGCTGTTGCGACGGACGCCAGGCGGGCTAGCGCTGTCCGTGACGATAATGGGCACGATCATGGCTGCAACGACGGGCATTATCGGCGCGTCAGTTGTCATGATGACCCTTTTGGCGCTTCCAGTGATGCTGGAGCGCGGCTATCACGTGCCCCTGGCAACTGGCACAATTGCTGCTTCCGGTACACTCGGCATCCTAATCCCGCCGAGCATCATGCTCGTAATCATGGCTGACTTGTTGTCAATCTCGGTCGGGACACTGTTTCTGGCCGCGATCTTTCCAGGGCTGCTTCTAGCGGGCCTTTATCTCGTGTACATCTACGCACGGGCTTACTTTAATCCTGGCCTCGCGCCACCCTTGCCCGACTCAATGGGGCCGGAAAGCCGCTACGAGCTGTGGATCATGGTAGGGCGCAGCTTCGTGCCACCAATCTTGCTAATAGTGTTTGTGCTCGGCTCTATTTTTGCTGGTTGGGCAACGCCAACTGAGGCTGCGGGTGTAGGGGCTTTGGGAGCGCTCCTGCTTGCAGTAATGAATCGGAAGCTGAACTACAGAGTTCTTAAGGATGTGTTGATTCGCTCTGCACTGACTATTGGTATGATCTTTGGCATCTTCCTTGGTGCGACCTGTTTTTCCTACGTATACCGGGTCCTAGGTGGAGATGACGTGGTGCATAATTTGATCATGAACATAGGGTTGGGCGACTGGGGTCTTCTATTCCTCATGATGGGCATGGTGTTCGTACTCGGGTTCTTCTTTGATTGGATTGAAATCACGCTGATTGTATTACCTCTGTTTTCGCCGATCATGAGGGCTATGGATTTTGGCACTCACATTCCTTATTCCGTGGACATCGTGCCATGGATTACGATATTGCTCGCGGTCAATCTGCAGACCTCGTTTCTTACTCCGCCCTTTGGTTTCGCATTGTTTTATATGAAGGGGGTGGCCCCCCCTCAGGTGAAAATGCAACAAATTTACCGGGGCATCATTCCGTTTGTTACCTTGCAGCTGATCGGACTCGGTTTCGTGATTGGATTTCCGCAATTAGCGCTTTGGCTGCCCCACTCATTACTCGATTGATAAGGTGTGGCTGACGGTAACACTTGCCTTAACTATCATGCTCAGTCCTCTCGGTTTCAGAGCTTGCTACTGTTTGCGGTGTTATGAATAGTCGTTTTCGTGGTGTGGGGAAGTTGTTGTTGTTCGATGTAGGTATACATTAGTATTAGCGGCACAGAGGACGTGTTGCGTCCCGCCATAGTTGCCAAAGAGGAATGCTAATGCGCTTGCTGTGGTCCGGCGTTTTTATGTTCGCGGTGTTGGTGGCCGGGTTTGTTCCGGTGCTCGCGAGTGGAATTGATGCCAAGACGGCGCATGCATTAGCACAGGCCGGCGAACTTACAATTATCGACATTCGGCGTCCGGCCGAATGGCGGAAGACTGGTGTTCCTGAGGGGAGTGTCGGTATTAGCCTCCAAAATTTTTACCGGAAGATTCGGGGGCAATTTCCTGGCGATGTGCTGGCTGCGGTCGGTGGTGATAAGGATCGGTCAATTGCGCTGATCTGCGCAAGTGGGGGTCGATCAGCGCGGGCGTTGGGGTTACTACAGGAGGCTGGGTTTTCCCGTGTTCATGACATTAGCGAGGGCATGTTTGGGAACGGGAAGGCACCGGGTTGGCTTGCGCGGCACCTGCCCGTTTCCGTTTGCAAGGGCTGTTGATGTTGCGCAACATCGGGTTGTAACGAAGGAATTTGACCATTAAATTAGCGCCTTTCGATAGCACCGACATCCTGCTCTCAGAGTTTTAATACATCCCCAATGAAGGAATAGGATTAATTACAGATGACCTACCGCAATTTGTTCGCCGCCGTGTTTGGGGCATCATTTTTAGTGAGTGCGACGTCGGCCGTTGCAGCGGATTTAGCCGCCGGAGAAAAGGTTTTCCGGAAATGTAAGGTGTGTCACACCTTAGAGGAAGGCGGGAAGAAAAAAATCGGTCCTAATCTTTTTGGAATTATTGGGCGCACGTCAGGCACTGCTGAGGGTTTTAAATATTCCAAGGCAATGAAGGAGGCTGCCATCACATGGAGCGAAGACACCCTAACCCAATACCTTACCAAGCCTAAGGATTTCATCCCTGGCAACAAAATGGCGTTTCCCGGTTTGAAAAAGCCCGAGCAGATTGAAAATGTGATTGCCTTTATCACAGAAAATACAAAATAAGACGGGCTGTCCGTTAGGATGTCCTATGAAGGTCGGGGCAGAGTCCCGGCATTGTCTTGTTGACTCAATGTTAATGTTGTCTTGGCAGGTAAGGTGCTGGTAGGGAACAATCGCTGGTAGTCATGAAATTTGCTGGAGAATATCGAATTTCAGCGTCCCGAGCTCAGGTCTGGGAAGCGCTCAACGATCCCAATGTTTTGCGTGCCTCCATCCCGGGGGTGGAAAGCCTGGACAAAAAGTCAGACACGGAGTTTGCGGCCGCACTTACCGTTAGAGTTGGTCCAGTGAAGGCGAGGTTTAAGGGTTCTGTCACTTTAAGGGATTTAGATCCGCCGCACGGTTACCTAATCGTAGGGGAAGGACAAGGGGGCGTGGCAGGATTCGCGAAAGGCAGTTGTCAGGTCAGTCTTTCTGAGGAAGGTGAAGAAACTTTGCTCCATTACCAAGCTGACGCCCAGGTTGGAGGCAAACTGGCACAAATCGGGTCGCGAATGATTTCTGGGGTTGCAAAGAAGACAGCTGACGATTTTTTTTCTGCCTTCGCAAAACAATTGGCCATATCCACCGATTCAGAAACATCTTCGGTGAAAGAGAAGAAGCTAACTGATCCATCCGTCCTCCACACAATAACTAATCGTCCGGCCATCGCGCCTGCGTATTGGATTGGTGCATTGATTATCATCACTGGTTTTCTCTTATGGCTCTATTCCTGATCTACCCGGCCTTGGCAAGGATGTTCTATGCTTGACCTAACGGACCCACCCCCCCACACTTATGCTGAAAAATCAGAGTGTGGAAGTGTGAGGCGGAGATGACCATCAATGTTGGAGCGACTGTAAACGGCAAGGAGGTTTCGGCTGAAGTCGAGGCTCGGACCTTGCTTGTTCAATATCTCCGAGATCACCTGGGCCTGACTGGGACCCACGTTGGCTGCGATACAAGCCAATGTGGCGCTTGTGTAGTTCATGTTGACGGTCAAGCGATTAAATCCTGCACCATACTCGCTGTCCAATGCGAGGGAGCAAATATGGTGACCATCGAGGGGCTTGCTGACGGCGACACTCTCCATCCGATGCAAGAAGCTTTTCGTGATAATCACGGACTTCAGTGCGGTTTCTGTACGCCTGGCATGGTGATGGCAGCAGTTGACTTGGTCACCCGTTATCCACGACCTAGCGAGGAATTGGTGCGTGAGCAGTTGGAAGGTAATTTGTGCCGCTGTACTGGTTACCACAATATTGTAAAGTCCGTAGTAGCGGGTGCTGAAGCAATGGCTAGTTAGGTAACTGCAGAGCGACATGACTCATGTATGACTTCATTTATCATCGCGCGACTTCTATCGGAGACGCTCAGTCCATTTTTAAAAACTCTGAGGACCCGGTTTACCTGGCTGGGGGTATGACTGTGCTGCCGACCATGAAACAACGGTTGGCCAATCCTAGTGACGTGATCGATTTAGGCAAAATTGATGGGCTCACAGGAGTCGAGCGTGATGGAGATGAGATCGTAGTTAGGGCGATGACGACGCATGCTGCAGTTGCTGCCAGTTCTGAGGTTGCGGCTGCAATACCCGCTCTTGCGGCGTTGGCGGACTCTGTCGGGGACCCTCATGTGCGTAATCGCGGAACCATCGGTGGCTCCATCGCTAACAACGATCCAGCCGCGGATTACCCGGCGGCGTTGGTTGGCCTTGGCGGTACGGTCGTAACTACATCCAAGGAAGTTGCGGCTGATGATTTCTTTACCGGTATGTTTGAGACTGTGCTGGAGCCGGGTGAGTTGATTACCGCGGTTCGGTTCCCTGTTCCCGAAGCAGCGCATTATATGAAATTTCCCAATCCAGCTTCGCGCTACGCGTTGGTTGGAGTAATGGTTGCGCGGACAGGCGGCGTTGTTCGGGTTGCGGTCACCGGGGCTGGGCCGTGTGTTTTCAGGATAGGTGAAATGGAGGCAGCATTAGCTGCCAATTTCAGGCCTGAGGTGATAGAGAATATCGTTGTGGCAGCTGACGGGCTCAATAGCGACATACATGCGGGCTCCGATTACCGTGCCCACTTGGTTGGCGTGATGGCATCCCGAGCGGTTGCAGCTTGCGGCTGATTTCTCAGGCCCAGCTGAGCGTTAGCTTGGCCATCTAATGACAGTGTCGCTCCCCGATAGTATTGAAGGCTGCCTCTCACTTTTACGACGCGGTGATTATGTAGGTGACCGCAGCCTTGCAACCACCCTATTTCTTGCCCTTAAGATGGGTCGCCCTTTGTTCCTTGAAGGTGAAGTCGGCGTTGGAAAGACTGAAATTGCAAAGGTTTTAGCGCAGGTCCTCGATCGATCCATGGTGCGGCTGCAGTGTTATGAGGGATTAGACGTCGCCTCTGCGGTTTATGAGTGGAACTACCAGAGGCAAATGATTGAAATCCGACTTGCTGAGGCTCAGGGCGTGACCAATCGTGATGGTCTCGGACATGATATATTTTCCGAACGCTTTTTAATTAAACGGCCACTGTTGCGTGCGCTCGAGTCTGACAAGCGTGGCCCACAAGTCTTGTTGATAGATGAACTCGATCGCTCGGATGAGCCATTTGAAGCGTATCTGTTGGAGTTGCTTGGTGACTTCCAGGTAACGATCCCGGAACTTGGCACAGTCCGAGCAAATGAGCCGCCAATAGTGATCATCACTTCGAACCGGACCCGAGAGATCCACGATGCACTGAAACGGCGTTGCTTCTATTTTTGGCTTGATTATCCAGAAGCGGCGCGCGAGCGAGAAATTCTTGCAATAAAGGCACCTGGGGTGGGGGAGCGCTTGTCGGCTCAGGTGGTGGCTTTCGTTCACGAACTACGTGAAGCCGACTTGTTTAAGCGGCCCGGGATA
>PTKE01000036.1 GCA_002937585.1 Alphaproteobacteria bacterium MarineAlpha9_Bin6
AACGTGGTTATGACAGCATACACAACCTGTGGCGACGTGCCGAGCTCAGCGTAGCATCGCTGGAGCAACTTGCACGCGCTGATGCATTCGTCTCAATTGGCCTCAGCCGACGAGCCGCTCTTTGGGAAATCAGAGGTCTAAACGCGCCACTGCCACCATTATTCGACGCTGCCGAAGCATGGCACGGCATCTACATGTTTAAACCCAAAGTACAAGTTTCGTTACCTGATATGGCGCTTGGAGAAGAAGTTATTGAGGATTACAAAACGCTACGCCTATCGCTGAAACACCACCCGCTTGCTCTGTTACGCACCGAGCTCGCACCATTTGGCCTAACGCAGAACCATTGTCTAAGCCGAATGAGATCTGGACAGCGTGTGAAGGTAGCTGGCCTGGTCTTGGTTCGGCAACGTCCTAGCACCGCCAAGGGCGTGATCTTTGCTACTCTCGAAGACGAAACCGGAGTTGCCAATATTATTGTATGGCCGCCAATCTTCGAGCGCTATAGACAGACTGTACTTAGCGCCAAACTTCTTGGTGTCGAAGGTGAGTTACAACGTGAGGGAATTGTGATTCATGTGGTTGCTAAACATCTGACCAACCTAACCGCTAACCTAGCAGCACTTGTGACCCAAACAGACGCGCCACAAAAATCTCAAACTATATCTCGATCACGACTTTAGAATGTGCGCTTCACCAGCTTCAATAAGCATCCGGCGCGCCTCGACTAGATGCTCATCATCGACAACAATCCGCCGGGGAATGGCGCCAATTGACCCCTCAATTACACTTGAATTCGAGTCTAGAATCCGAGCAGGAATGTGCGCATCTGAAAGCAACGCCATCACCCATGAAATCTCAACAAGATCGTTGGACCGTAGAAGCTCTTTCATAATCAACCTTCACCAAGCTTGGGTGAACAACGGAACCATTTCTTGCTCTATAGACCTTGACCCACCGCGAGGGCGGCTTCTATGCTCACCCTAGTGGACGGGCTCCGTCAAGCATTGGGCCCGCCAGCGGCAGAAAAACCCTTTGCAAGCAGCCAGGGACGGGCATCGTGGCAATAGCTGCCCATAATCACAACGACGAGCACCTCTTGTCGACCGATAATGCGCTCGACACGCTACAAAATCTTGTCAAAGACGACTTGCTCGCGGTTAACCATGCGATCGTCGACAGGATGCAAAGTCGCGTCACCATGATCCCACAATTAGCCGGCCACCTCATCTCCTCTGGTGGAAAGCGGTTACGCCCGGTATTGACGCTCCTGTGTTCTCGACTTTGCGGCTATCAGGGGACGCGCCACATCCCACTTGCAGCATGTGTTGAATTTATCCACACCGCTACGCTCCTTCACGATGATGTGGTTGACGATAGTTCACTGCGCCGGGGAATCGAGTCAGCGAACGCCGTGTGGGGCAACCAGGCAAGCGTTCTTGTGGGTGACTTTCTGTTTAGCAGGGCCTTTCAGATCATGGTTGAGGATGGCTCATTGCGAGTGCTAGAAATTCTCTCCGCGGCCTCCGCGGTGATCGCCGAAGGCGAGGTACAACAGTTGGCAAACTCCAATGATCTTCGTACCACCGAGCAAGACTGTTTAGCCGTGATTACCGCAAAGACCGCTAAACTTTTCGCCGCCGCCTGCGAAGTGGGCGCAGTTGTCTCCAACCAACCAGCCAAGACTGCACAGTCCCTTGCCACCTTTGGCCTAAACTTTGGAATCAGTTTTCAGTTAGTTGACGATACAATTGATTATGCCGCATCTGACTCAGCTATAGGCAAACAAATAGGGGATGACTTTCGTGAGGGTAAAGTAACACTTCCGGTTCTTTTGGCCTATGTCCGAGGCACTCAACAGGACCGTTCATTCTGGAAAAGAACGATCGAGAGGCAAGAATTGCGCGAAGGAGATCTGGCTTGCGCCATAAGTTTGATGGAAAAATACGAGGTGCTCAATGACGTTAGAAGCCGCGCCCGAGAATACGCGTCTGCCGCATGCAAGGGATTAGATGATTTTCCAGATACCCATGAGCGACAAGCTCTAAGTGAAGCCGCGAAGTTCTGCGCAAACCGCGCGTACTGATCAACTTAAAGCATCACCTCCGAGCATTATAAAAATAAATTCCCTTAAATTATGTTTTTATCATTCACGGTGAACAGCGGGTTAAGCTGGCCACCGAGCCTTGCTCTCCTCCAAACTTGGCAGTATAAGGGCCGCCGCGCTCGCCTGGCGCACTTTAAGACGAGAAAATGTTCGAGTCTGACCCAAACAACAGACTTCATGTCGTCAAAGTATGTGGGCCACTTCACTGGTCAATGTGACCGGATGGATTGTCGGGGCGTAGCTCAGCCTGGTAGAGCGCCATCTTCGGGAGGTGGAAGTCGCTGGTTCGAATCCAGTCGCCCCGACCACTCCCAAATGGCACGAACTCGCTTTCTATTAGGACCGCTTGAACTGTTTACTTAATTGCAGCCCCTGTTCCTGATAAGAAGAACCGATGTCGGCACCATAAAGCCGCTCAGGAAATCCAGTTAGCCGCTCGTACCAAAGTCGACCGATAATCTGGCCATCCTCGATTATAAAAGGCACTTCGTGGGATCGAACCTCGAGAACGGCTCGAGTGCCATTCTCGCCGTCCTGACGATAACCGAAACCGGGGTCAAAAAAACCAGCATAATGAACTCGGAACTCGCCAACCAATGGATCATACGGGAACATTTCGGCAGCGTGGTCGGGTGGTACGGTAACTAACTCTTTAGATGCCAAAATATGAAAGTCACCTGGATTCAGGATTATTCCACTTCCTACAGAATATATTGGCTCCCAATAATGTTGCGGTTGATAATAATTTATCCGGTCGACATCAATTGCATCGGTGTGCTTCCGCGCTTTGTAGCCAACTACCTCCTCGCTCGAATGGCTATGAAGGTCTACTGATAATGCAATCCCGTTCTCGATGTTGGTTTCTTCCTCTGAACGATCAACCAAGCGCCATTGCTGATGGAGACGACGGAGAAAGGCATCGCTTCTGTTAGGAGTCCCACGGCGTAACCGGAGCTGATTGAGACAGGAACCTTCTCGGACCACCACCGTGAACGCTCGAGGCGATATCTCAGCATAAAGAGGACCCTGGTAGCCAGAAGGCACACGATCAAACTCGGTGGCTTTATCAGTTATTAAACGTGTGAAAATGTCCAGTCTGCCAATTGAACTTTTTGGATTAGCAACCGCTGCAATCCTGCTACTCAACGCGAGTCCCTCCTTAAGGGGGACAATATAAACGCATTCCTTCTCCAAGATTGCTCCTCGGGCGAGATCAATCTCACCCATCGTCAAATCTTTGAGCTTTTCCCGAACGGTATGGTCTGGACCAGGCAAAAAACTAGAACGGACCCTATATGCGAGTCGGTCAAGACGGAGATCAAGGCTCGCAGGTTGTATTTGCGCATGCAAAATCTGTTCTGCACTCAAAATTTCATGGCTTCGGATCATTTCTCCGATCACTTGAGAAGGCAGAAGACCCGTCGCATGTTGTGGCTCGATCGGGTGCTGCATGGGTGATTTTGGCAATAAATCAGCTTGATCACTCATAAAAATACCTCCCCGATAATAACCTACCCGGCGAAATAGGAAGCCAGCATCCACGAGCGAAACCAACCCTGCAGCCGTTCCTTACGATGGCAGAAATATTCTATTAAACAATAGGTTAGTTGAGAACGAGGTCTTCCCAACACATGTCTATTATCCCCAAAATTATCCACACCCCGGTGTGTCTCAAACAACCGATATGGTTAAACTACGACAACTATCCCCGTTTTTCACAACAATTGACGGCACCTTATCCACCGTTACCGACCAGATGGGCGTCTGCAACATGCCCTCTTCGCCACCAAGTTCAGTTCAATTTTTCTTTTACTCAACCCTCGCATAAAAATCTGCGCGACTCGTTTGATAGAAACCAATTAGACGTTGGCGTTACGTGCAAGAATCGCGTCCAGCCGGGACATTGAATCGGCATCACGGGCGTCGGATGCGGTAACCAATGCGCTATCAAGGGCCGTCCTACAACCATGTGGGCATGGAAAACAATCCGCCGACAGCCCGGGGACAACTTCTGACACCACCGCCCGTGCCTTGTCAGCATTTTCGATCAACACTTTTACGATTGCCTCAACCGTTACGTCGTCATGGTGCGGATGCCAACAATCATAATCCGTGACCATGGCAACAGAGGCATAACATATCTCCGCTTCTCGGGCGAGTTTCGCTTCTGGCATATTGGTCATCCCAATCACATCACATCCCCAACTTCGGTAAAGTTCCGATTCAGCCCGTGTCGAAAATTGTGGACCCTCCATCACCAGATACGTACCACCTTTTTCCATTTCAATTTCTGCAGCTTGCGCCGCAGTCATTATCCGACTTCCAAGGCGATGACACACGGGATCACCGAGGGAAACATGGGCTACCAGGCCTGTCCCGAAAAAACTCTTCGCACGCGCATAGGTCCGGTCAATAAACTGATCAACCAAGACAAACCTACCCGGCGCCAAATGTTCCCTGAGAGACCCAACCGCACTTATCGAAATTAACTGCGTACAACCCATTGCCTTCAATGCGTACATATTGGCGCGGAAATTGATCTCGCTGGGCGGGATTCGATGACCCTCGCCATGGCGCGGGAGAAACAAAATCCGTTGCCTACCAAGGGTGCCAATCATTAGATGGGCCGACGGTGCACCAAACGGTGTATCAACGGCTTGTCGGCGAACGTTAGTTAACCCATCAAGCTGATCCACACCTGTACCACCCATCACGCCAATTACTTCTGGTGTATCTAGAGCACTGTCCTCCGCCATACTCTCCAACCTACTCACGTTCCTTGTCTTCGTGACAGAATTCCAACTTTCATCAACGCGTTATTTCCAAAAGTTTAACCTCAAACACAAGGGTGGAATTAGCTGGGATCAAGCCACCACCAACAGCGCGGTCCCCGTACGCTAATTCGGGCGGTATCGTCAGCTTACGAATGCCACCAACCTGCATGCCGCGCACTCCGCGATCCCAGCCTTGGATAACCTGTCTGGCCCCAAGCTCAAATGTAAAAGGTTTACCGCGATCAAGAGAGCTGTCGAATTTAGTTCCGTCTATCAACCAGCCTGTATAGTGAACCGTAACCTGGTCCCCGTTTGCGACCTCAATCCCTTCACCAACCTGTAAATCCTCTATCTCCAAAAACCCAGCACCTACATTAGACGTATAAGCTCCAAGTAACACGACTACTGCGGTTAACAAACGCATTTGAAAAAACCTCCACGATTGATAGCCAGTAGTATAACTCACCCATAAACAGCGATCCCAAAATACCTAACCAACGTGGTTAGTAAAAAAGGCTAACGTGCGATCAAGCGCCAAACTTGCTGCTGCTTTTTGGTAGCTCGAGCGCTGATCGCAATTGAATCCGTGGTCGGCATCATCATAAACATGAATTTCGACACCGGCATGTGCCGCTCTGATTTTGTCAACGTCAGAAAGTGGAATCATGGAATCTAGCGCCCCAAAATGCATTATCACAGGACACCTGGTCTGGCCATCAAGTTGATTGGCAATGCCGCCCCCATAATAACAAGCCGCCGCTGAAACACCGACCAGGCGACAGGCAGAGAGCCAGCTTACCAAGCCGCCAAAACAATAACCGACAACACCAACTTCACCCTCACCCCGCTTCTCTGCCACACATGCTTGCACATCTAAAAGAAATTCCGAGTCTTTCAGTGCACCACGTAGCTCGATTCCGCGACCCATGTCGGATTCTTCGTATCCTAACTCAATGTCCCGCTCCACACGGTCAAACAAGGCAGGCGAATAAACCTCGAAACCTTGATTCCCATAGCTATCACAAACCGCCCGGATATGTTTATTTACTCCAAATATTTCCTGAACAACAACCAAGCCACCGCGACGGTCTCTATCACCTGCAGCAGCCACATGGTAAGCCGAAAACTCATGATCATCGGCAGCCTTGAGACGAACTATTTCACCCATTCTATTTCCTTCCATATGTTAAACACGCGGCCACGACCCATCTGGTTTGATGCGTTACAACTACACACAATTAAAATTGACGACCCACGCATACCTAGTCCAAGCAAACTTTGGTAAGATCTAGTGCCAACGCATTGTGTTTATGCCCTAGATTAGGGGATTTTATGCCCATGAAAAATGAATTTTAGTTGACGATTGTTAAAGTAAGAACTTTGGATGATGGCAAGGCCGATACTATGACTACGGGAAAAAGCCAGACAGCCAACCATGACTGACTTTTCGGTGAAGATCGACAGATCCTCCACACCAGCAAAATTTGCTTTCTCGAAGCAGTTTAACGTTGCGGTACCTTTTATTGACCGTCACATACAGGAAAATCGTGCGGAACGAATCGCAATTCAATTCGGAAACGAGACCATAACGTACGGTCGCTTATCGGAAAGAGTTAACCGCTGCGGCAACGCACTCCTCAATCAAGGACTGACACCAGGTGACCGATTGTTGATGGTGGTAAAGGACACCCCAGCATTCTTTTACCTTTTCTGGGGTGCGATAAAGGCTGGAATCATACCCGTCCCTGTCAACACCTTACTGCGCACAGATGACTATGCATTCATGATAGAAAAAACGACGTGCCGAGCATTGTGCTACTCACCGGAATACAAGGGAGAAATTGAACCCGCACTAGCTGCCGCACAGCACAGGCCACAAACAGTGCTTATAGAAGGCTCTTCTGCCAGCCAAATAACGTCTTTGGAGTCACTGATGAACTCCACGTCGCCCACGCTTGCACCATTTCCTGCTACAGCACGGGACGATTGTTTTTGGTTGTTTTCTTCTGGCTCAACGGGAAGACCTAAGGCAGCAGTTCACAGACATCGCGACATGGTCGTAACCAGCGAGTTATATGGTGTGGGTTGCCTAAATATTACGAGCGGTGACATCTTTTACTCAGCAGCTAAATTATTTTTTGCCTACGGGTTGGGGAATGCAATGACCTTGCCCCTGTGGATTGGCGGACGTCTAATTTTGGATTCGCGAAAACCGACTCCGGAAACTACCTTTGAAAATATTTTCCGCTACCGGCCTAGCCTTTATTTCGGCGTGCCGACGCTGTACTCAGCTCTACTCAATGCCTGCGATGAAATTGAGCTAAAACCCGACTTGACCTCACTCCGCGCATGTGTTTCTGCCGGCGAAGCCTTACCAGCGGACATTCTGCACCGTTGGCGGAGACATTTTGGAATAGATATTGTGGACGGCATCGGTTCTACCGAAGCCCTGCACATTTTCATCACCAACCGCATAGGCGCAGTAGTACCCGGCGCGAGTGGTCGCCTGGTGCCAGGTTATCAGGCACGCATTCTTGACGAGAACGACAACGTGGTGGCAACTGGGCAAGTTGGACGCCTACTCATTAAAGGTCCCTCTATTGCCAGCTATTACTGGCAAGAGCCCGAACGTACTGCCCAGACGATGAAGGGCGACTGGCTCGAAACCGGAGATAGCTATCTCCAAAATAACGACGGCGCATTCGTCTATTGTGGCCGGAATGACGACATGATGAAGGTAGGCGGGATTTGGTGTTCTCCTTTCGAGATCGAGGCCAAACTGATCGAACATCCAGCTGTTCTCGAAGCGGCAATAGTCGCGCGGGAGGACGACGCCGGATTAATTAAACCGGCGGCCTTTATTGTGCTAAAAGATTCGAAAGCCGCCAGCGAATTGTTAAAAAATGACCTTGCCTCACACGTTAAATCCAGCCTAGCTCGATACAAATTCCCTCGGTGGATCACGTTCGTAGATGTACTGCCAAAAACAGCGACCGGTAAAATTCAGAGATTCAAACTCCGCACGCAATAACTACGCAATTAGATGCTCGAATCCGCAATATCAGAAGTTCCTGACCCGATACCGCCGCGAAAGCGTCGCCAGACAGTTTGGGCTGGGGGCCACACACTTCGCGCGGAATGGCACAAGCCCAGGACTCAGGCCACTGCAAGTTTGGTGTTCCTACACGAAGGTCTCGGTAGCATCAGCCAATGGAGAGACGTGCCTGACAGCTTAGGTGATACAACTGGATACGGTGTGCTGGTCTATGACCGTTTTGGATATGGCGGATCCGCTCGGTTGCCTGTACCATATGAACGGGCGATCGATTTCATGGAGTGTGAAGCAACGACAACGGTTCCTGATCTACTCGACACCTTCGATATCACGAATGCATTTTTGTTTGGTCACAGCGACGGCGCGACCATTGCTCTGCTTGCAACAGCAGGAGGCGACATACATATCCAAGGAATAGTAGCGGAAGCGACGCATTTGTTCGTTGAGCGTGAAAGCCTCGACAGCATACGGTTCCTTCGTACCCAGTGGGAAGCAACAGATTTGCACGAACGCCTCCGGCGCCACCATGGCGACAACGTTGATGGCGCTTTCCTTGGGTGGGCCAACCTCTGGCTAAATCCTGCCTTTGCATCGTTTGATATTCACGACAGACTAGCAGGCGTTACTTGCCCCGTGCTGGCAATTCAAGGCACCGAAGATGCGTACGGTAGCTTGGCACAAGTGGAGGTGATCAAGCGATCGGTCTCTGCACCTATCGACACTTTGATTTTGTCCGCCTGTGGTCACAGCCCGCATTTGGAAGCGCGGGCAGTTGTTATGGATCGAGTTGCTAATTTTTTGGCGACGAACTTGCGTCATTGACAGCGATGGTACTTTCATCATGTTGATACAAGCCAGCCGTTTCAAATATTTTGGATCGATAATGAAGCCTTTGCAGTTTGCTTTTCTTGTACTTTTGATGGGATGGATTGTCGGCCTTTCCGCTCCATCGCAGGCGGGCATGAAAGCACGACTAGCTGACGAAGCGTGGAACGGCGAGATAATTCCGGACGGCCAGCAATGCTCCCGACACGGTGGAGCGGGAAGCACCCCAACGCTTGAAATTAGTGGGATACCGACCAATACCGACGAAATCACTATTGCCATCAATGACGAATCTTTCCCGCTGATGAACAATGGTGGCCATGGTGTCCTCGGATTCGCAATCGACAATGAAGGATTTGTGACCCTCCCGCCGATCCAAGGGGAGACAAACGATTTACCAGAGGGGGTGCGGTCGATTGCAGCACATAAAGCAACTGCTGAAGGCTATTCACCAGGCACTGCCTATTTACCGCCGTGCTCAGGTGGGATGGGGAACCGATACAGTGTCACAATCACAGCGTTAAAGCGGACCAGCAACGGGCGCGCACGCTTGCTCGACCAAATCAAAATTCCCCTTGGCCGATACTGACCGATTGGATCCAGACGACCAGCCAAATATGTCCTTACCCGTTAGGTTCATTGGTTGCAGCTTTCAATATCATTTTCTACATTAGTGACTGGAGATGCAGCGTGACTCGAGTTGGCGAAGACAGCCTGAAAACCCGTCGAACACTGGACGTTGACGGACAGAAGTACGACTATTTCAGCTTGCCCGCTGCCGCTGAGGCGGGACTCGGTGATATCACTCGACTTCCGTTTTCACTCAAGGTCTTGTTGGAAAACCTACTTCGTCATGAGGATGGAACATCGGTAACCACCGCTGATATACGCACGATGGCAGGTTGGCTTAAGACACGACGAGCCGATCAGGAAATCGCTTTCCGGCCAGCACGCGTTCTCATGCAAGATTTTACAGGTGTGCCAGCGTTAGTTGACTTAGCTGCGATGCGTGATGCGATGCAAGCGCTCGGTAAAGATCCAAACAAGATTAATCCTCTGTCAACCGTGGATTTGGTAATTGACCATTCTGTCCAAGTGGACCACTACGGCAACCAAACCGCATTTAAGAAAAATGTGGACATAGAAATGTCCCGCAATAGAGAGCGGTACGAGTTCTTGCGTTGGGGGCAAACCGCGTTCGACAATTTTCGTATCGTACCACCGGGCACAGGAATCTGCCACCAGGTCAACCTTGAAAACCTCGCACAGACGATATGGACCAGTAATATAGACGAGACCGCTATCGCCTACCCAGACACGCTTGTAGGAACCGATAGTCACACCACGATGATCAATGGTTTAGCAGTGCTAGGTTGGGGTGTGGGCGGGATCGAGGCCGAAGCCGCCATGCTTGGCCAGCCGATCTCAATGTTAATTCCAGAGGTAATTGGTTTCAGATTAACTGGTGCATTGCGCGAAGGTACCACCGCAACAGATTTAGTGCTGACGGTCACCCAGATGCTGCGGGCCAAAGGCGTTGTTGGTAAATTCGTGGAATTCCATGGATCTGGCTTGGACCATCTTGCTCTTGCTGACCGCGCAACAATCGCCAACATGGCTCCCGAATACGGCGCGACGTGCGGGTTTTTCCCAATTGATAAAGAAACCATTACTTATTTAAATTTTTCTGGCAGGTCTCCAGAGAGGGTTAAGCTTGTTGAGGCCTACGCCAAGGCTCAAGGGTTGTGGCGCGACACCTCCAGCCTCGAACCCTTATTTACTGACGGCTTGGATCTCGACATCAGCACGGTTGAACCCAGTCTTGCTGGCCCCAAACGACCACAAGACAAAATTTTACTACGCCAAGCAAAACCGGCATTTGAAACGCTGATGGCCGAAACACTCGATGGCAAAAACAAAAACGTTGGCGATACATTGACAATAGTTGGAGACCAAGACTACGAACTATCAAATGGTGCGATCGTAATTGCGGCCATTACGAGCTGCACCAACACATCTAATCCAAGTGTAATGCTTGCTGCAGGCCTTTTGGCAAGAAATGCGGTAAAGCTAGGTCTCCGGGTCAAACCCTGGGTAAAGACCTCGCTCGCCCCAGGGTCGAAGGTGGTAACCGACTACCTTAGAGCTGCTGGCGTCGACAGCGACCTGAACGCGCTGGGTTTCAATTTGGTTGGGTATGGCTGCACCACTTGCATCGGCAATTCGGGCCCTTTACCCAAGCCGATTGAAGATGCCATTCGCAGCCACAACATTGTGGCTGCATCGGTGATTTCCGGTAACCGTAATTTTGAGGGCCGAGTTCACGCCCTAACTCGGGCTAACTATCTTGCATCACCACCATTGGTGGTAGCATACGCTTTAGCCGGTTCGATGTTGATTGATCTAATCGAGGATCCAATCGGAACTGACAACGACGGTGCAGCAATATATTTACGGGATATTTGGCCCTCCAATCAGGAGATTCAGGACACAATTAAAGACTCGGTGTCGCCTGACATGTTTCGAGCTCAATATGCTGAGGCCTCCCAGGGCGATGATGGATGGCAAACGATCCAGGTCCCAGCAGGACAAACATACGCTTGGCCAAAGTCAACCTATGTGCGTCGTCCACCTTATTTTGCTGACATGGCTAAAACGCCGGTACCTGTCCGAGATATTCGTGGTGCACGGATTTTGGTATTGCTCGGCGACAGCGTGACCACTGATCACATTTCACCCGCCGGTGCAATTCCAACCGATGGACCTGCAGGGAAATATCTGAAAGGTCTTGGGGTCAAACCAATAGACTTCAATTCGTTTGGTGCACGGCGCGGAAACCACGAACTTATGGTGCGCGGTACGTTCGCCAATATCCGCCTACGCAATGAAATGGTGCCAGGGACGGAAGGTGGCTGGACAAAAATCGTGCCTGATGGAGACCAGGCCTCAATTTACGACGCAGCCGTTCATTACGCAAAAACCAATACCCCATTGATAATTTTTGCTGGAAAAGAATATGGCACCGGTTCGTCACGTGATTGGGCCGCTAAGGGCACTAAGCTCCTAGGTGTGCAAGCCGTAATTGCGGAAAGTTTTGAGCGCATTCATCGCTCTAACCTAGTCGGCATGGGAGTATTGCCTGCGGTTTTTGAAAACGGAGCAACCCGAAAATCATTCGATCTCGACGGGAGTGAAGTGATCGACATCCTTGGACTTGATAGCAGCATCCGGCCACGTATGAAGCTTACTTGCAGAATTACACGTGCAAGCGGTGCTGTCGATGAAGTCCCACTGTTATGCCGGATCGACACTGCCAACGAAGTCGACTATTTCGCGAATGGTGGCATTCTTCACTATGTGCTTCGCCAACTTTCAAACGCAGCGTAATAAGAAAAAATTTCGAGAAATCATTGCTCGCCCTTCAGTTGCTGAACGGCCCTACACTTTGGCAAAACTCTTCGCCATCATCTCAGTCATGCGCTTGGAAAAAGCCGATGCATCCGTGACGGTATCACCTTCGATGATCCTTGCTTGGTCAAGCAGCAATTTAGCGGTTTCAACAAGCACTGGATCAGATGGTTTTTCTTTTGCACGAGCCGCTAGAGATTTTATCAACTCGTTCTCTGGATTAATTTCCAACACCCGTTTTGAAACTTCATTAAGCCGGTTCTGTTGCTTAAGCAGTCGCTCAAGGTGGATATCAATCGCACCCTCATCGGCCACCAAACATACTGGGCTATCGGTCAGACGGCTAGAGATTCGCACGTCACTCACTTCCTCACCCAAAGCGAGTTTAAATGCGCCAATTAAGCTTGCAACGTCATCGCTCGACCGTGATTTCTTTTTCCCTTCTGTCTCGTCAGCAGCAACGCTTAAGCTCGTTAAATCGATGTCGCCCCGTGTGACGGAACGCAAGGCCTTGTCCTTGTATTCACGAACGACGCCTGTCCAAAACTCATCCACCGGGTCATTGAACAGTAGGACCTCGACATCACGGGCAACCAAGCCTTCGATCTGCGGGCTATTCCGCAGAGCATCCATATTTTCACCAGAAATATAATAGATTTCCTTCTGGCCGTCCTTCATTCGCTCAACATAGTTAGCCAAACTGACGAGTTGGTCCCCTTTAGTCGAATGACAATGTAGTAGATCCACCAACCGGTCACGATAATCAGCGTCCTCGTAAATGCCCTCTTTGAGAACTGCACCAAAGCTTTCCCAAAACACTGCAAAATCCGTTGGCGACTTGACAGCCTTTTTCTCAAGTTCTCCCAGAACTCTCTTGATAAGAGCAGTACGAATTTTGGTTACTACAGGATTGCGCTGCAACGTTTCCCGACTGATATTGAGTGGCAAATCTTCTGAATCGACAATCCCCCGCACAAAGCGCATCCACGCTGGCATCAGTTCCTGACAATCATCGGTTATGAACACCCGTTTAACGTAAAGCTTAACGCCATGTTTGCGCGCCGGATCAAACAGGTCGTAGGGCTTCGACGTAGGAATAAACAACAAGTTAGTATACTGCAGCCGACCCTCAGCCTTATTATGAAGCGTCAACCACGGTTCGTCGAAGCTATGAGCAACATGGTGATAAAACTCTTTGTATTGGTCACCAGATATATCTCTCTTCGGGCGTGTCCACAGAGCAGCAGCGCTATTGATGGTCTCTGTCCCTTCGACACCTGTACCATCAAGCTGAATAGGGTGGGCAATATGATCGGAATAGGTGGTGACGATATGGCGCAGGCGCTCAGTGTCTAAGAATTCACTTTCCCCCTTTCGTAAATGAAGTTCAATGTGAGTACCTCGGTTTTCGCGTTGAATTGGCGTGATAGTGAATGCGCCAGAGCCTTCTGATTGCCATTGCCAACTCGTTTCCTCACCAGCCTTTGAACTGATAACGGTCACCTTGTCCGCAACCATAAATGCCGAGTAAAAGCCCACACCGAACTGACCGATCAGCGTCATGTCTTTAGCGGAATCCCCAGTCAGTTCTTCAACAAATGCTGCAGTCCCGGAGCGCGCTATCGTGCCGAGATTTTCAATCAGATCGTCATGGCTCATGCCAATACCGTTATCGGCGACGGTAATAGTACGGCCTTTCTTGTTTACCGAGATCTTAATAGAAAGCTCAGGATCTTCCTTGATAAGTGCTGGCTCCGTGATTGCAGCATAACGGAGCCGATCGCAAGCATCCGATCCATTAGAGATCAATTCGCGTAGAAAAATCTCTTTGTTGCTATAAAGAGAATTAACAACGAGGTCCAGAACCTTACCAACCTCGGCCTGAAACGATTTCGTCTCGGCACCGTCTTTCACTGAATCATCGAAATTCGCTTTACTACTCATAACGCCGCCCCTGAAGTAACTCACCATATTGCCGAGGTTACCGCCCACCGGCGCAACCACAATCTGTCAGGATATGTGGTATTTGGCTATTCGGTTCAAGTGGCAGCCGTCCAAGAGAATTACTTGCCTTAAGGCCGCCGAAAAGCCATCTTTGATCGGCATGGAGCGAATGCAACCACCTGGCCGCGTCATGGCTGTCCTCGGCCCTACCAATACTGGCAAGACGCATTTAGCTGTCGAGAGAATGCTCGGGCATGCGTCTGGGATCATTGGCTGCCCACTGAGACTTCTAGCCCGCGAGATATATGAGAAGGTAGTGGCGGTGCGGGGAGCCAGTACCGTTGCCCTGGTAACTGGCGAAGAGAAGATAGTGCCTCTCCGGCCGCGCTATTACGTATGTACGACCGAAGCGATGCCACGTGATCTTACGGTCGAGTTTGTAGGCATAGACGAAATCCAGCTGGCAGCAGATCCCGAACGCGGACACGTATTTACCGATCGTCTTTTGCATACCCGCGGTCTTGCAGAGACGATGTTTCTCGGTGCAGCTACCATTACACCACTACTAAGAATTTTGGTCCCGAGAATTGAGTTTATTTCTCGCCCACGTTTTTCAGATTTACGATATTCCGGCGAGCGAAAAATCACCCGGCTGCAATCGCGGAGCGCTATCGTCGCCTTTTCCGCGTCAGATGTATATATGCTTGCCGAGTCAATACGCAGTCTCCGTGGCGGAGCTGCTGTAGTCCTGGGCGCACTGAGCCCACGCACCCGAAATAAGCAAGTGGGCATGTTTCAAGCGGGGGAGGTCGATTATCTAATCGCCACGGATGCTATCGGCATGGGACTAAATCTGGATGTAAATCATGTCGCTTTTGCCAAGCTTAGAAAATTTGATGGCCGGAAACCTCGAAACTTAACAGCAGCAGAAATTGCACAAATTGCAGGACGAGCGGGACGTCACATGCGTGATGGAACCTTTGGTACTACCGCCGACGCAGGCTCACTACATCCAGATACTGTGGCTGCCATCGAACAGCACACGTTTCCAGCGCTTACTAAAATCTATTGGCGCAACTCACAACTCGACTTCAAGTCGCTAGAAAACCTGTTGCACTCATTAGAACTCGAACCGCCCTCACCTCAATTGATGAGGCCACGCGAGGCAGAAGATCTAGTGTCGCTACGCACACTAATCACTAATCCCGATGTTCTTGCACGTGCAAATGGTTATGCAGCTATATCCCTTCTTTGGGAAGTATGTTCCATTCCCGATTTTCGAAAAATATTGACAGATGAACATGTAAAGCTACTGACCAAGATTTATCTTTATTTGTCCGGACCAAGCGCCTGCCTACCAAACGATTGGGTGCATCAGATGGCTAGCCGTCTGGATCAAACTGAAGGAGATATCGATACCCTGGCCGCGCGTATCGCTCATATTCGAACATGGAACTACGTTGCCCATCGACCAGAGTGGATGGCTGATCCAGTCAGCCTCCAGGAACAGACACGTGCAATTGAAGATCGTTTATCCGACGCACTTCATGAACGTCTAACTCAGCGTTTTGTAGATCGTCGTGCCGCTGTCTTGGTCAAAGGTTTTAACAGTGGGCAGGACGTTCCGATAAGTATGAAATCGGATGGCGAAATTGATATTGCAGGTGAACTGATCGGTCGTCTTCAAGGTTTAGACTTCATACCAAACGGTCCTCCGGAGCAACTTCAAACTGGAACAATCAAAAGGGCTGTCCACCATGCACTTGCGCCCAAAATTAAAGCTCGCGTAAGTGCTCTAGGTAAAGCGCACGATGAAACCTTCGACCTAGCCCCGAACTCAACAATTATCTGGAGTGGAGGACCGGTCGGACGCCTATTGCCCGGCTCATCGGCTTTGCAACCCAAAGTAACACCAGTCACTGGAGAAATGCTGGACGGACATATGCGCAGGCTGGTTCGCCGCCGTCTCGAATCGTGGATTACAAACCATATTGGCAAACACTTTGCGCCACTCTTGAACGCTCTCGACGCTCCCGTCTCCGGACCAGTGCGAGGCATTGCTTTCCGTTTGCTAGAGGGCCTCGGAAATACAGAACGGAGACAATCAGCAGAACTCATTAGAATGTTATCGGATGAGGATCGAAAGTCTCTGGCACGTCTCGGTATACGTCTTGGGCAAATCAATTTGTTCATGCCAGCAATGCTAAAAGCGAGGCCAATTGCATTGCGAGCTCAACTGTGGGGAGTTCATCACAAATCTGGCCATGGCGCGCCACCGCCTGGTCGGGTATCGCTCCCAGTGTCGGCCAATGTGCCAAAATCATACTACCCAGCAGTGGGCTATCAAACAGTCGGTTCGCTGGCAGTACGTGTAGATATACTTGAGCGCCTCGCAGCATCGTTGCGCCACCACGCCAGACGTGGACCATTCTCCCCGGATCCAGAGTTGCTCTCTTTATGTGGCGCGCAACCGGACGAGTTTGCGGGCATCCTGGACTCACTAGGATATCGGTTGTCAGAGATGAGTAACCGCTCACAAGATAAAACTGAATCTGGCAAAAGCTTGCTTTATGTTCACACGTCAAAACGAAGCAAGCGGAAAAAGAAGAAACTGAAAGACAAAAATGTAAAACATGCCTCAGTTTCGCGCTCTAGTTCCTCACCGTTCGACGCGCTTCAATCACTAAACCTGAGCACTAAATGATTGACTCTGCGGGTCAGGTGCAAAGCAATCATTCGATGCGCCTCGATAAGTGGTTGTGGTACGCACGATTTTCCAAATCGCGAACCACGGCAACTTTATTATGTACGGACGGCCGAGTCCGAATTAATCGTCGCAGAATCAGTAAAGCCCATGCACCGGTCCGAATAGGAGATGTTCTTACCTTCCCGCAAGCTAAAAAAATCCGGGTCGTACGGGTGCTTTCTTTGGGCCGCCGGAGAGGCCCAGCAACCGAAGCCGCAACTCTGTACGAAGACCTTGCACCGCCGGAACAACAAAAGTCCTCGGAACTAGAGAAAACCATATCGGGCAGACGGTTACCAGGTAGCGGACGCCCAACTAAATCAGACCGCCGGGCAGTAGACCTTCTAAAGGCGCGCTATAACGTTTAACAAAACCAAGTCTGAAACTGGACTACAGTGAATCGGCCAAAATTCTTTCGATCCATCCCCCACCATTTATCAACGTAGCTTCTTCATTAGCACGTGCAACCACTTGTATGGAAATCGGTAAGCCGTTTGGGCCATGACCAATCGGCACACTTAGACACGGCAGGTGAAGAAGTGTCCAAACTTTATTGAACAATGGATCTCCCGTCGTTTCCACTCCTGGTGCCTCACCGGAGGCAGACGGTGTAATCAGGAGCCTGCAGTCCCCAAATAATTTTTCAACCTTTACACGGGCAGAATGGGCGCGCGCACGCGCTGCAAGTACCTTTTCGCCACCCAAATCTAGCCCGTATTCAATTAGCTGCCGCAAACCTTCGCTCAAATGTGAGGAATGATAGTTGAATTCCGGGGCGAGCGATTTAGCCATATCGGCGCACATTATCGTGTGTTGGATATCAGATAGCTCAGCAAAGTCATGCATTGGATCTTGTTCGATCACACTGGATTTCGCCGCACCAAGTTGCCCCCAAAGTTTTTCAATCATTGCCTTCGAAGACTCGTCAACTTTCCCCCAATGGGGACCCCTAAATAGTCCGACCGGAGCGGGTTTCCGCGTAATATCCATCAACGCAGAACTCCGCGGTCTGAGACACGTGGTGACGAGAGCAGCATCCTTGGTATTGCGCGCGAATACACCTAGGGTGTCGAGTTCACCCGATAAGGGCTTGATTCCTGTGGTCGACAAATAATCAAAAGACGGTTTAAACCCGACCACCCCGCAAAACGCAGCCGGGCGAATCACGGAACCTGCGGTCTGCGTACCAAGCGCCAATGGCACCATTCCGTCGGCAACCGCCGCCGCAGAGCCGCTCGAGGACCCACCAGGTGTCCGACTTAGATTATGTGGATTGCGCGTCAGCGCTGGATTGAATGCAGCGAATTCGGTTGTGACCGTTTTCCCTAGTATTACTGCGCCAGCCTCTCGAAGCCGCTTCACACACTCCGCATCACTTGCCGGGCGATGGCCAGCATAAATGCTGGAACCGTAGCAAGTAGGCATATCGCCAGTGTTGATTAAATCTTTGATCCCAACTGGCACCCCATGAAGCAACCCCCTAACCGGCGTGGTGTCACGAGTTCGAGCCTGATCGAGCGCGGCCGCGTTATCTAAATATTGCCACGCGTGTACTTGTTGCTCACTGTCGGCGATCCGGTCTAGGCAATCTTGAACTAATGCCTCTGATGTAATCTCATGGTCTCGAATTTTTTGAGCAGCCTCATGTGCGTTCAATTCATTCAGGCCACTCATCAAGACCACCTCTACGAGCTAGAAATTGCCCGCCAACCAATATCACGGCGGCAAAAGCCGGATGGCCAGTCGAGCATATCGATGGCCTGATACGCGCGGGCCTGTGCCTCAGCAACGTCACCACCGAGAGCAGTCACCCCAAGGACCCGTCCGCCGGCTGTTATGACTTTGCCTTCCTCTAAACGGGTTCCCGCATGGAATGCGATCACGTCATCCATATCATCAAGCTTTTGGAGACCCTTAATTTCAGAACCCTTTTCATAGTCCCCTGGATAACCTTTGGCGGCCATAACAACGCACAGCGCAGCACTCGGCAACCAACGGAGATCAAAGTGAGCTAGTTCGCCATCACGCGTCGCTATTAACGCAGGCAGTAAATCGGACATCAACCGTGGCAATAACACCTGGCACTCAGGATCACCAAACCTAACGTTAAACTCAAGCACCTTCGGGCCCTCATCACCGATCATTACACCGGCATAAAGCACTCCTTTATAGGAATGACCCTCCTCGACCATAGCGCGCGCGACGGGAACTATTATTTCTTCAATAATCCGTTGTTCGAGATGTTCTGTTAAAACCGGTGCCGGCGAATAAGATCCCATGCCGCCAGTATTGGGGCCGATATCGCCCTCACCCACTGCCTTGTGATCCTGTGCGCCAACTAGCGGGAGTACAGTATCCCCATTAACAAGAGCGAAAAAACTTGCTTCCTCTCCTCTCAACAGTTCCTCGATCACAATCTCGGATCCCGCTTGACCAAACTGGCCTTCCGCAAGCGCCACGACCGCGGCTTCAGCCTCCGCCAAGCTAGCAGCCACAGTAACTCCCTTACCAGCTGCCAATCCATCGGCCTTGACTACAATCGGCGCACCGCGGTTGCGAATATAATTCAGCGCCGCGGCGGGTTCAGTAAAACGTGCATAATCTGGTCCAGGAATGCCATAACGTTGACACAAGTCGCGCGCGAAGCCTTTGGATGCCTCCAACTGGGCAGCCTTAGCGCTGGGACCAAATGCCGCAATGCCAGAGGCCTCTAGCCGATCAACTAAGCCGGCAGCAAGGGGTGCCTCAGGCCCAACAACAACGAAGTCGATACCTGTACTCTTAGCGAAGTTAACTAATGCATCAATATCTAATGGATCAATGGGAACACACACGGCCTCGCGCGAAATACCCCCATTCCCAGGAGCACAGTAAAGCGTGTCACAAAGCGGCGATGCCGCGATGGCCCAACATAGAGCATGCTCTCTACCTCCTGAACCTACCACTAATATTTTCATACTATTTCTCATTCACCGAATGCAATGTAAGTGCAACACTGCAAACATATAGCTGAAATGGACCGGCACCCCAATCGAATGGGAGTGCTCTCTTCCAACAACCCCCTTGGATCGATATCATCGTGGGGAACCTACAACCACAAGTTTACTCATGTCTGATACTGCTCCCCTTGATAGCAATCTCCCTGAATATACGGTCAGTCAAATATCGACGGCCCTAAAGCGAACTGTTGAAAGCACCTTCGAGCGGGTGCGCATACGCGGCGAAATTTCGGGTTTAAAACGTGCATCCTCGGGTCACATATACCTGACGCTCAAAGACGACAAGGCAGTACTTGATGGGGTTATATGGCGCAACAGTGCCGCTAAGCTGAGCTTCGACCCAGAAGATGGTCTCGAGACCGTTGCAGAGGGTCGATTGACCACTTACGCCGCACGCTCGCGGTACCAGATCGTAATCGATCGGCTTGAACCCGCAGGGATAGGAGCATTGCTAGCACTGCTCGAAGAGCGAAGGAAAAAGCTCAGCGATGAAGGCTTGTTCGATGAAGCGCGCAAGCGTCGACTTCCCTATCTTCCCACAACCATCGGTGTCATTACGTCTCCGACGGGCGCTGTTATCCGCGACATTCTCCATCGATTGCGCGATCGTTTCCCGCGCCAGGTCATTTTGTGGCCAGTACTTGTTCAGGGAAAGGGTGCGGCCGAACAGATTGCTGCCGCTATCGAGGGCTTCAACGCGCTTACGTTACAAAATAAAATCCCCCGTCCGGATTTACTGATCGTGGCGCGCGGCGGTGGCAGCGTGGAGGACCTTTGGGCATTTAATGATGAAATTGTGGTACGTGCTGCAGCACAAAGCACAATCCCATTGATTAGTGCCGTTGGACACGAGACGGATACGACTCTGATTGACTTTGCTGCCGATCGGCGTGCGCCAACACCAACCGCTGCCGCCGAAATCGCTGTGCCGGTACGCGCAGACCTGTTGGTAGCGATCGCTGAACTCGAACGCCAAATGCTTACTGCAATAACTCGAACCGTCACGGAATCTCGGCGAGCAATAGATAGCATGGCGTACGGTTTACCGAATCCTGATGCGGTGATCGGTGATGCCACCCAGCGTCTCGACGAACGAGTTGAGACGATCTGGCGCGTGTTCTTCTCCTACTTCGAGCGACACAACGCCTCCCTGCAAGAAACCGGACTCAAGCTAATACATCCTCGTGAGCGCCTGTCGCGAGCACACACTGGACTTTCCTTCATGGCCAAACAATTGGCCAATGCTACCAATGCAATACTGAGAGAAAGTGACTACAAATGGAAACGTTGGACCGAAGATAATCGGCTTGGACGGGGGATCGACCGAGCAATAGAAGACCATTTCGGAAACCTAAATTCTCTCGCCATGCTACTCGATAGCTATAGTTATCAGCGGGTTATCGAGAGAGGATTCACTGTGATCAGAGGCCCTGACCAACGTCCAATTACACGCTCTGCACAGGTAGCTGATGGAACTAGTGCAAAGGTTGAATTCGCGGATGGAGAGCGGTCAGTGCTAATCGGAAAAGCACCCAAAAAGGTGAAAAATAAAACTCCCATAAATCAGACGATGGATGGCAATAACAAGAAACAGGGACGACTTTTGTGAGACTATATCTCACAGTTGCATTCCTAATGGCGTTATGGAGTCCGCCCGGATTCAGCGGCGAACTCCTTTTCCAAGGTGATCTTGAACAAGGCGCTCTCGTGCTTGCCGTAGCTGCGCCGGGCGCGCTGGTATTAGTTAATGGCCGGGCGGTCCAAGTGGATGACACTGGGGGCTTTATGTTTGGTTTGGGACGTGACCATTCACCAACTTTGGTAATTGACGTTCGGTTCATTGACGGTACCGCAACACGGCGGACATTGACGGTGCGCCAACGCCGCTACCCCGAGCAACATATCGACAACCTATCGCGAAAAATGGTGACTCCTCCAGCAGAGGTCCGTGAACGAATCGTCCGCGAGGCGGGAGCTGTGCGAGACGCACGCGCTCATGCGAGCAACGCAACCCATATCCGCAGTGGTCTGATCTGGCCAATTTTTGGGCCTGTAACCGGTATATACGGTAGCCGACGCATCCTCAACGGAGAGCCACGTGCGCCGCACTACGGAATTGATATCGCTGCGCCGCTAGGGGCACCTGTGCAAACAATGGCCGCCGGCATGGTACGCTTAGCCGATGAACTTTATTTATCTGGTAACACTGTTATCGTTGATCATGGCCACGGAATTACTTCCAGCTACCTACATATGCAGGACATCTCCGTAAGAGAAAAGCAGCGAATAAGCCAGGGACACGTGATCGGGCACGTCGGTGCAACTGGCAGAACCTCGGGCCCTCATTTGGACTGGCGTATCAATTGGTTTGAAGTTCGCCTCGATCCAGAACTCGTGGCCGGACCGCAAATGACTGGCAATTCAACTAATTAAACAGTCTATCAAAAATTGTCAGGCCAACGTCGGTGCAACCACAACCACTGTTCAGGCTTGTCACGAATCCAGCTCTCGAATAAAGAGTGGACTTCAGTCATAACGGCGCGCGCATCCGACTCAAGGTCACCACTGTCAGGAAGCGCCAGCGGTGGGAAAATAGTCAAGCGAAAACGTGCCCCGCTTACCCGCTCAACCCTTGCCGGCACCAAAGGTATCTTATACCGAATCGCAAACTCAGCCGGCACAGTGGTAGTCATCGCATCATGGCCGAAAAATGGAATTGGAATGCCCTCGTTATACTTTTGGTCGACCAATATCCCGAGGTGATCTCCTCGTTTTACGGCCTCTAAAAGTACCCTCGCTGCACGCAGACCTTTCGGATAATGGCTGGCACCGGCTGGATCGCGATAGCGCTGAATTAGCTTTTCAACGTACGGATTGTTAGCAGCACGATAGACATGAACTAATGGCAGGCCTCGTTGCATCGCAGCGAGAGAATGTAACTCCCAATTCCCGATATGCCCGGAGATGAATACCCCCGCGATCCCGTCATCCCGCAGCTGGTCGACGTACTCGATTCCAATCACCTCTATTCGTCCATCTCGGCCATAAAAATCGAACTCTTTGAGATGCGGATATTCTGCAATCATCCGACCAAGATGGTCCCACATGCGTCGCACTGTTGCCAAAACCTCAGTATTGGACCAGCCTGGAAAAACCATTCTAAGATTGGCGACAGCGCGGCGAGTTATAGGAAGGTGGGGACCAATCTTGGCGCCAAGAAACCCCCCCATCGCAGAAGCGCGATCAAGCGAGAGCGCACCGAACATTGCAAACAAAATACGGAGGATGAGAAACTCCAAAACATAACGAAGCCGTCGAACCAAAGGTATTCGCCGCTTCTTTGCTACCATCGGTCAATGACTCAAGTTACCGAGCATCGTATCAAGTGCATTCTCGTCGTCCCACGAAACTGTAACAGTGAGTACCTCGATCAAGCCCCTAAACGCTTTCGAGACTCGAACCGCATCTTTAGCCGTAGTCACGAGGATGGCATCCAACCTGTGTGCCTTGTCAGCAAGCAAAAGCAATTCATGCTCGCGATAAAGATGGTGATCAGGAAAGATGTGACGATCCACTAATTCGCACCCTAGATCCTCTAGCATGTTAAAAAACTTTTCCGGGCGCCCAATACCAGCAAAAGCAACGGCGCGGCGGCCTACAAGTTTTAAACGCTCCGGCCCTGCAACAATTTGCCCGGTCAGGACCAGCAGGTGTTTTGGAATTTGCTCACGCACGCCAACTTGATCAGCACCCAAAATTACCACTGCGTCCGCGCGGGCCAAACCATCAACAACTGACTCACGTAGCGGGCCAGCTGGAATCAAACGCTGGTTGCCGAAACCATAGGCGCCGTCTATCACGACCACAGACAAGTCCTTTAGAAGTGATGGATTCTGGAACCCGTCATCCATTACGATGACTTCTGCGCCAGCCAGCGCCGCTGCGCGGGCGCCAGCAACACGATTGCGGGCAACCCATGTCGGTGAGACAGCAGCCAATAACAGAGCCTCGTCTCCAACATTTGCCGGACCATCGCAATCGTTATCAACACGGTGCGGGCCACGGACGGCTCCGCCATAGCCGCGCGACAAAAAATGCGTAGCATAACCACTTGCCCGTAACCGACTTGCGAGCGACAAAGCAACCGGCGTTTTTCCTGCGCCACCGGCTACAAGATTACCAACACAAAGTACTGGAATATTTGCGCTCACAGGATTGGCCCACCGCCACCGCCAACGCCCCACTGCGCCAAAAAGCACACTGGCCGGATTCAATAATCT
>PTKE01000037.1 GCA_002937585.1 Alphaproteobacteria bacterium MarineAlpha9_Bin6
TCCAGGTAACCACTGACGGGACCATTCGACTGAATGGTTTGCGTCTATCACTAGGCCAATTGAGCACTGAAATAGCTGCACGCATCAAAGGCGATCAGGAGCGTTCAGTTACAATAAAAGCCGATGCAGAAGTACCGGTTCAGGTTCTCGTGCAAATAATGGACCAGTTGCAATCGGCGGGCGTAGATAACCTTCGCCTCGCTACCCCTGAAGCGAGTTAGAACATGGGGCTGAACATACTATTCGAGAGTCGTAAGCGCATCCGGCACGGAATTAACCTTGTCCCACTAATTAATATCGTCTTTCTCCTGCTGATTTTTTTCATGTTGAGTGGCACACTCGTCACTCCTGATAAATTTGACATCGAACTTCCGGAATCAGACCAAGGCCATAGCCAAGAAACGATGCCGATTGTGGTCTTAATCCGCGCTGATGGTACAGTTGCAGTTAATAATGTACCTATATTGTTCAGCGATCTTGCGGAAGCGTTAAAATTTGAAATTGACGCTGGCGCAGTTCCTAAATTAATGGTTCGGGCAGACGCTTCCGCAAATACAGCCGATGTCATAGCTGTCCTTCGTCACGCTAAAATCTCGGGTATAGAAGCGATCTCCCTTGCTACCCAAACTAACACCCCCCCGTGATAGGCACGACCTGGTTTGGATTATTTCAAGGAGGAACCTCGAATTTTGGAACAGTTTTGGAAAATATTTCCGTGTCTTGTTGTCCTGGGCTCAGTGTTTCTGCAATCAGCAGTTTCAAACACGTTTGCTGATGAAATCAATACTTCCTCTGGCATTCCGGAGTTGGCAGATCCTCTGATAGCGGAATCCCCAACCCCTGATAATGGGCTTCGGTTTAATTACTTTTTCGTTGATAAGCTCGATGCCAACGAGCGTATTGCGAATCTGGAGGCCGAGTTAACAATCTCATCCTACGCTAGTATTGAGTTCAACGTACCGTATACCTTCCGTGATCCGAGCGATGGCTCGGGGTCGACCGATAATCTCGATGTTGCAGAACTCGCTTTGAAAATTGCCCATGGGCTCACCGGGAACGTCATCATCAGTGGCGGGCTAGAGCTTGGGCTGCCTACCGGCGATGACACCAAGGGCATTGGTAGTAATAATAAGATTATAATCACGCCTTTTCTCGGTTTCGGGGCAAAAATAGGGGCGCTCGAGGCCATTGCATTCCTAGGGTTTGGATTTCCAACAAACCAGCAGGATCCCGAAGAACGAGCCGATGAGGATCTTGAACTAGAATACAACTTGGCTTTCGCCTACTGGTTTATGCCTGAGGCACGTGCAATTGTTGAGTTTGATGCGGAGATGATTGTAAAGGGAGACGATAACGAGGGAGTCGTTAACCTTACTTTGGGTTTAATCGGTGCACCCGATGACAATGTGCCGCTTGAAATCGGTGGAGGCGTAAGCTTTCCAATCACTGCAGATAAAGAGTTTGATAGTCGGGTTATTTTATCCCTACTTTACGAATTCTAGTGACCGAATGAGACCCTTCGCTAGGAATTTTACGAAAAGCACTTAGCCTCTATTTTTTTGAAGCTGCGCTAGATTTTGCAATGCTTTTTCTCTGATAATTTGCCCATAAGCATCCTTTACAGGAACGCTAATTGCTTTTTGCAGATGCTCTCTGGCGAGATTCAAGTTTTTATCATCCAGCCTCATCAGACCAACGGCATACTCAAAATGCACGGTACTAGAATTTGGTTTTAAAATCAGCGCGCGCTGATAAGCCACGAGTGAATCCTCTTCATTAGCTCCGTATAGCAGACCAGCCATAAAGCCAGCTGCCGCAACAATTTCCGAATGCCAAGCGCCGACACTAAGATGGGCTCTATAATTTTGCGGGTCTATCTCGATCGCTTTGTCTGTCGCCGCCTTGATTCTCTCTGCAAAGCCTTCGCTAAGCGCCTCTGCAACACCAACAGTTTGCGCATATCGTCCCAACGTGTGAGAGACTTCCAAAAAAGCTTCACTGCTATTTGCATTTAGTTCAATTGCCTTGTAGGCATAACCCATGGCACGTAAAAAAAGTTCCGGTCTCTTGTTCTCAGGAGCGATTTCATACCCATAGATGGCCAGAGCTCTTGCTGCTAGCGTAAATCCTTTGGAGCTTTCCATCGTGGCAGCAATTTCAGCAGCTTTCAAAAAATTACCATCTGTCATCATTGCGATGGCTTTGTCCAGTTCCTGCCCCCGAGCAGGAGATCCCATCATTGTCAGTAAACAAAATACCGTCGCTACAAAGCATTGAAGCTGAACTTTGATGAAGCTTCTTTCCCGATTTTCCATATCAATCGACTACGACCGCTTCAGCTTCAATTTCGACCTTTAACTCAGGTAACACAAGTTTGGACACCTCAACTAAGGTTGATGCCGGACGGTGGTCTCCAAAATAACTTTGGCGTATTGGATTGATTCGAGAACGATCCGCAATGTCGGTGAGAAAGAGCATCACCTTTACTATATGTTCGGGCTTCCCCCCGGCTTCACGAAGAACGATGTCAAGGTTGGTCATTGCAGTTTGAAATTGATCAACTGTATCAGCGGCAATTTGTCCCAACCGGTCGATACCAACCATACCCGATATCCAGATGCGTTCACCGCAACGTACTGCATGACAATAATGACTGACCGGTTCATGTTGGCCCGTAACCATAAGACGTTCAATTTCTGGCAATTCTATCATCCTACTCATTGGTTTTTCTTGATTTATGATGATCAGTGAGTAGCAATGTCGACAATTGTCTTGAATAAGGCACTTCCCGAATCCTCAAAGCCATCAAGAATATTGAAATGATGTGCGTCAGAGAGGTTTAACCATTTTCCCCTCAGCCCTTTATCTTGCCATGCAGAGAGAAAATCACGACTTTGTCGAATAAACTCAGCAGTCTCTTCTCCACCGACAACCACCGTCAACGCTGGTGCTTTATCCGGAATATGTCGGATCGGACTTAGATGCTCCACATCAGCCCAACTCAGCTGAATCTTCGGCTGCAAATAGCTATAAGGTAATGGACTTAGATCATAAATTCCGCTGATCGTACACGCACCGGCAATAACGTCTCGATTCAATCCGTAAGCTTTTTGCCAATCGGTGGATAACGCCATAGCGAGCAGGTGCCCACCTGCGGAGTGGCCTGAAACTGTTAAATGCGTCGCATCAACGCCGTAGTTAGAACCGTTTTCCTTTAACCAAAAAATAGCAGAACGTGTTTGCCGCACAATCTCTCCTACCGTAACCTCCGGACACAACGTATAATTCATTACTGCAACGCTTACTCCTGCTTCCACCAGGGCAGGTGCAACAAAGGAAAACTCACGAGCTGTAAAACGGCGCCAATATCCGCCGTGTATGAAAAGATGTAGGCTTGCGTCAGGTTCTTTCGATGGGAAGATATCTAGGTATTCATCAACCGTAGGACCAAACCGAAGCCCAAGGTGCGACGTCAAGCGCGTACGGGCATGGGCACTATTTTGCTCCCATCGCTTGATGATATCGGCTGCATCAGTTGCGGTTAACAGAGGATTATATTGTGCGTCAATTGAATCCTGATCAGCAAAATTACGGTAAAGCATTATGCGCGCCTTTCGTCAGCCCCTTTCCCGGTTTAATCGAAATAAACAAATAAAGGCGAAACATTACCTAGTTTTTTGGATTAGAACTTTAAGGTTTATCCATGATGAAGTTGCCAAAAGTAGCTTGGAAATGTCCATTGACACCTCGTAACCTTCTATCAACATTTTATGGGGAACCTTGCAATTTTCTTTAAAGCAACCCACCACTACGGTAGTGAAATGTTCGTTATTTACACTAAGACATTGTTATAGAATGCATTATGATGCATCATGACCCCCATCCACAAGGATGGTGCTTCCGGTCATAAACCGTGAAGCGTCCGACGCTAATAACATCAATGCACCATCTAAATCAGCAGGATCCCCAATTTTTCGCTGCGGAATACGTTCGATGACCTTGTCCCCCAGGGGAGATTCAAAAAATTCCTTGTTCATGTCAGTGCGTATATAGCCAGGCGCGATCGCGTTTACCTGTATTCCGTGCCGCGCCCATTCCACCGCCAATGCTCGCGTCAATTGCGTAACACCGGCCTTTGATGCACAATAACTACTGGCTCTTCCAAGCACCGTCGTCGAAGCAATTGATGCAATATTAATTATCTTGCCACCATTACCATTTTCAACCATCGCCCTTGCGACGGCATGACCGACCAGCCATACCCCTTTTAAATTCGTATCGATTACCGTATCCCAGTCCGCTTCATCCACATCCAAAGCAGGCTTGGTGATTGCAATTCCAGCATTGTTTACCAGAATATTGATAGGACCAAGAGTTTTCGTTACTGATTGCACCGTTGCTGCAACGTTTGCAGAATTAGTTACATCAAGAGGAAAAGACCGTGCGCTACCACCATCCGCGGTTATCTCGCCAATTAACTCTTGGAGCAAATCTTGTGACCGGCCGCAAGCAGCTACCTTGGCTCCTGCTCGTGATAAAGTGCGGGTAAAATGTCGCCCCAATCCCCTTGATGCCCCTGTAACTAGAGCCACTTTACCATCCAAATAATAAGGAATTTCAGTCACGTTACCGGGCAATACGATTGTATCGACATAGGATCCGTACCGTCCATACACAACATAAAAACGGGCACATACTGAAACCCAATGGTAGAGGCATCCACGTGGGATTTATCACAATTTACTTTCCCGTTTCCGAAAGGCTCCTAGCAAGTTCTCTTAATAAAAATTTCTGAATTTTCCCGGTGCCAGTTTTTGGAATTTCACCAAATATTACATATTTTGGCACTTTAAAGTGAGCCATGTTTTCCCTACAAAAATCGATTAAATCTGATTCCGTGACATTTTTTGCATTGGATTTTAATGACACGAAAGCGCAAGGGGTTTCACCCCATTTTTTGTCCGGGCGCGCCACCACCGCTGCCTCCATAACCGAAGAATGACGATAGAGCAATTCTTCAATCTCTAAGGAAGAAATGTTCTCCCCTCCCGAAATAATTACGTCTTTAGCCCTGTCTTTTACTTCAATATATCCATTGCTATGGCGTACTGCTAGGTCTCCGGTGTGAAACCAGCCACCGTGAAATGCGTCTAAAGTTGCCTGCCTATTCTTTAGATATCCCTTCATAACCGTATTACTGCGAACCATGATTTCCCCCATCATCTCACCGTTTGAGGGCACCTCAATCAGGGTTTCAGGATCGGCAACGATTGCTTGGTCAGTTAGCGGGTAAATTACTCCTTGACGAGCCATAAACTGGGCGCGGTCATCAAGCGAGAGTTCTTCCCAATCATCCTGCCAGGCGGTCATCAGTGCTGGACCATACGTTTCTGTCAAACCATACAGTTGAGTTACCGTAAAACCGAGTTGTTCTACGCCAGAAATGACCGAACTTGGTGGCGCCGCTCCACCCGTAAATATTTGGCATTTATGATCGAACTTCTTACGCACCTCATCTACAGCATTAAGTAACGTTGCCAAAACCACTGGCGCCCCGCATAGAACATTAACCTTATGCTCTACGATTGCATCGAAGACTGGTGCCGGTTCAACCCGTCTAAGGCAGACGTGCGTCCCAGCCACAGCAGTCACAGCCCATGTAAAACACCACCCGTTGCAATGAAACATTGGCAGGGTCCATAGATAGATCGTCTTTGAGCTTAAAGCAGTGCCCAAAACCGCGGACACGCTGTTTAGGAAAGCCCCGCGATGGTGTCCTACGACTCCTTTTGGATTACCAGTTGTGCCCGAAGTGTAACACAGTGATATCGCTTCCCACTCATCATCAGGAGTCTTAAAAGAAAACGACTTAGATTCCCCAAACTCCGTAATAAACGTTTCGTAATTTCGCTCTCCAATAGAACTAGCAGAAATCTTAGACTGAATTATATCAACGACTATTGGTTTATGTTTCAAACATTCAAGAGCTGGTACAACTATTGAGGCGTATTCAGAATCGACGATGAATACCTTCGCTTCGGAATGCTCGAGGATAAAGGCAATTGTTGAGGCGTCGAGTCGGGTGTTGATTGTGTTAAGTACCGCGCCCGTCATAGGAACCCCATAATGGCACTCCAGCATTGCAGGTACATTGGGGGCCATGACCGCAACCGTGTCGCCACGCGCCACACCAACTCCCATGAGGGCGCATGCCAAGCCACAACAGCGATCATAAAATTCCTGATAAGTAAACTGCAGTGTTTCGTAGATAACAGCGGTTTTTGTTGGATAAACCGCAGCCGATCGACGAAGAAAACTTATCGGACTCAATGGCACGTGATTGGCCGTATTTTTATCCAATCCCGTGTCATAAATGCTGGTTGATTTGTCGTTAACAGACAAAGTGACCTTCCAATTCCAGACTCAACACAACCACAAGAAATCCGTGATGTAACCTTTATGCTGAATTAGTTTTAGGTCGTTATAAAGACTTTTTTGCAATACAATAAAATGGTCAGATTTTGATTATGAACGAATTATGAAAATAGATATAATTTCCGATACGGTTTGTCCGTGGTGTTTCATTGGGAAAAGACGTCTTGAGCGCGCCATTGCCATGCGTCCTGAAATGGTTCCAGAGGTTAATTGGTATCCTTTTCAACTCAACCCAGAGATACCGGAAGAGGGGATCGAGAGAGAGCTTTATCTGAGCCTTAAATTTGGTGGTATAGAACGTGCAAAAGAAATATACCGGGCGGTTGGAGAAGCTAGTGCGAGTGAAGATTTAGACTTCAATCTTAGTGCCATCAAACGGATGCCAAACTCATTAAGATCTCACCGCCTCCTTCATTTTTCTAAAATCAAAAATGCACAGCACGCAGTTGTAGAGAATCTTTTTCGATCATACTTTTTCCACGGCACTGATATTGGCTCTGTCGAGTCCCTATTGGAAATTGCTAAAGACAGTGGGCTCGACCCTAAACAGGTTCGCTGTTACTTGGAATCAGACGAGGACCTTGAATTAGTGCAAAACCAGGATATTCAATCCCGAAAAATGGGCGTATCCGGTGTCCCCTGTTTTATTATTGCCGATGAATATGCAATCTCTGGTGCGCAAGAACCGGAAGTTTTCCTGCAGGTGTTTGACGCCGCGAAACAACTAAACCCTGAAGCATCTCTGCACGTTTGAATTTAGATATAAATCTAAACGCTCCTGAATTCTAAATTACTGTCACCACTTGCTAAATGAACACCATCACGCATTTACGTACGTCAAATTTAAATAGCACAGGCTATACAAAGTGTTGCAATACTTTATTGGATTGTCATCTCACCTACATTGCCGACGTCAACCGAAAGACGAGCTAGCTTTTCGACAAAGTTTGAAACACCTGTGAAACGCGCGTCAACGCTTGGCCACTCTTCTACGATGACTAATTTATGGTCGGGTCGCAGCCGGAGCTTTCCCTCGCTTGAAGAAATTAAACTTATTAACTGCTCAGGGGCGGCAAAATAGTTGTTTCGAAACGCTAATACAGCGCCTTTTGGACCCGCGTCAACCTGTTCTATCGAAGCGCGTCGACATAATTGCTTGATACACACGACGCGTAAAAGATGTTCAACTTCTTCTGGAAGAGGGCCAAAACGGTCTACCAATTCCGCGCCAAAACCATCAACCTCAGTAGAATCCTCCATAACTGCTACACGTCGGTATAGAGCTAGGCGCACGCTCAAATCCGGCACATAGTATTCTGGCAAAAGAACTGCTGCCCCTATCTCGATTTGTGGTGACCATTCTTGCTTATCAGAATCAGAATTTGGTCGGCCTCGCACCTCTGTCACAGCCTCATTCAATAACTGCTGATATAGTTCAACTCCAATCTCTCTGATATGTCCAGATTGTTCCTCACCAAGAAGATTTCCGGCACCGCGTATATCGAGATCATGACTAGCCAAAGAAAATCCGGCGCCAAGACTATCAAGTTTGTGCAAAATCTCTAGTCGCTTCAATGCTTCTCCCTTAAGGAGATTAGGTGATGCCACGGTAAAATATGCATAGGCCCGAATTTTGGCCCGCCCCACCCGACCGCGAAGTTGGTATAGCTGTGAAAGTCCAAAACGGTCCGCCCTGTGCACAATCAAAGTGTTCACGGACGGAATATCCAAACCTGACTCGATGATCGAGGTGGATAGTAACAAATCGAACTTACCATCGTAAAATGCCGTCATAGTTGAATCTAATTGCCTCGCTGCCATCTTACCATGAGCAATAAGAATTTTTATTTCTGGAACGATATCTCGTAACTCAGCAGCAACGGGCTCCAGATCCTTTATCCGCGGACAAATATAGAATATTTGCCCGCCACGGAAATGTTCCCGCAGTATAGCTTCCCTTATTACCACTCGATCATACGGTAGTATGAAACTTCGAATCGCCAAACGATCGATTGGTGGAGTGGCGATTACGCTCATTTGACGAACACCGGAAAGTGCAAGCTGCAAGGTTCGTGGTATCGGAGTAGCAGTTAGCGTCAGTACATGCACATCAGATTTAATTGCTTTTAAGCGCTCTTTCTGTGCGACGCCAAAATGCTGTTCTTCATCAATGACGAGAAGTCCTAGATTTTTAAACACAACTGACTTTGAAAGTAATGCATGAGTTCCCACAACAATATCGATTTTACCGTCCGTAAGACCTTTACGTACGCTGGTGGCCTTTTTTACTCCGATTAACCTAGATAATTGCGCGATCGAAACGGAAAACCCATTAAATCGTTCACTGAACGTCTCATAATGTTGGCGACATAACAAAGTAGTGGGAGTGACGATAGCAACTTGCTTCCCTGAACTTGCTGCCACAAATGCAGCACGGAGCGCAACTTCCGTTTTTCCAAAACCGACATCTCCGCAAATTAGACGGTCCATCGGAACATCTTCGGATAAATCTGTCATGCAGTCATCTATACCGTGTAACTGATCCTCGGTTTCGACGTAAGGGAAACGCGCACAAAATTCATCGTAAAGGCCAACGGGTGCATTTAGCGGTTTGATTAATTTAGTCGTTCTTTTCGCTGCCGTAGCAATTAGTTCCTCTGCCATATCACGAAGGTGTTTTTTTACTTTTGACTTTCGATTTTGCCATGACGTGCTACCCAGAGTATCGAGCCTCACATCAGCTTCGGTCGCGCCATAGCGACCAAGCATTTCAATGTTTTCGACAGGAAGATACAGCCGGTCCCCGCCTGTATAGATAAGCTTCACACAATCATGTGGAGCTGAGCCAACCTCAATAATCTCTAACCCTTCGAATCTACCCACGCCATGGTCCACATGAACCACTATGTCACCTAGAGTTAGATTTGTGGCTTCCGATAAGAAATTTTTTGCTCGGCGCGAACGCCCTGAACGCGTCACAAGACGATCACCAAGAATGTCTTGCTCGCTAAGTACAACCCACTCAGCAGTTTCAAAACCAGTCTGAACACGAAAGATTATTAAGGCGACGACTTCGCGCTTCAATTGAAGAAGCGTATTCCAACTGTCTACGATTTTTGTATTTTTAATACCATAATCGCCCAATAAGCGAGACAAACGGTCGCGAGCGCCCGACGAATGACATGCGACCACAACTCGTCGTCCATTCGATAATTTAGACCTTATATGTTGGCCGACCTGGTCAAAAAGAGCAGCATCCTTACTTTTACGTTCAGGTGAAAAATCGCGTCCGTAACGCGCGCCAAGATTAACCTGCACGGGCCCCGAGGATGGATGATTAAAAGAAGAAAATAACCCCACTGCCCGTGATGATAAATGTTGTGTCCATTCCGACTTAGTAAGAAACAATTCCTCTGGTGGCACGGGCTTGTATACCGGTGCTTTTATTGCTGAGGAGGTAGTCCAAGCTTCCTTGCGCGCCTCATAGAAGTCATTGATGACGTTCAAACGTTCATCCAAGGCCTCGTCAAGGAGATGATCTAAAAAAATAATAGAATCCGGAAGATAATCGAAGATGGTCGTAAGACCATCATGAAATAGCGGAAGCCAGTGTTCAATTCCTGCATGACGACGCTGAGACGACACCGACTCGTATAGTGAGTCCTCACCAGTTATCGCGCCGAAAAATTTTCGATAGCGCCTACGGAAACGAACTACTGACTGTTCGTCTAGCAAAACTTCAGAACTTGGTATGAGATCAACACTTTCGCGGTATTCCGAACTGCGTTGGGTAAGAGGATCAAAGATCCTTATTGATTCAATTACGTCACCGAAAAGATCAATTCGAACGGGCTCATCCGAATCAGAAGGATATAGGTCAATAATTCCTCCTCGAATTGCATACTCACCCGGTTCCATTACTGTTCCCGACCGATTATAGCCGTTGCAACTAAGATACTCCGTTAAAGCCGTTGTATCGATCGATTTGGAAACCTGAAACGAGAAATGACAAGCACCCAAAGTGGTACCTTTGGGAACTCGTTGAACAGCGGCATTGCAAGTGGTTACTAAGATCGTTCTAGTTTGAGTTTCATAACTTTTCACAAGAGCAATAAGCGTGCGCAACCGACGGGAAATTATTTCATTTTTAGGAGAAATCCGGTCATACGGTACGCAATCCCAAGCTGGAAACTGCAGAATTTTTTCAGTTGGAACAAAAAAAGCAAGTGCCTCCGCCATTGCAACCATGCGCGCGTCATCACGCGCAATATACAGAACGTCCTGCTTAGGTCGCTCAGCCAGTAGCTCTGAAATCGCTAAGGCATCACTACCCTCTGGTGCCCCAGAGATAATTATCCGACCGGGTGCACAAAAATGCTTTGCTAATGGAGTCACTTGGTTTTCAGTTGTGTCGAGGAAACTCTGAGACGTTGCATTATGTTGTGGTCCAGGGCTATTGGGATCGGTTTTCGGCCCACGACCCAATCCCAAATATCCGGATCGGGTTCATCTAAAAGAGCCTCAAGTTGGGTGAGATCAGATTCGTCCAATACTTCAATATTTTTATCGGCAAACCGACCAAGCAACAAGTCAACCTCGCGAGAACCTCTATGCCAGCACCGATACCGGAGCCGCCTCCTTCGGATGGATAAACAACTCCGCATCTCAGGTTTGTCCGTTACGTCCATGCGGTTGACCATATAGAAGGATATAATTCCTTGCGCACAGACTGTCAGCACCTGAAGCAAAAATACCTTTAAAAATCCGGCTGAGATAAGTTGATTTACGATTGAGAATAAAGCATGAATCGCCGTACTCCCCACCCAGAAAGTTTATCTAAAGAATTTTTCCTATGTTAACAAAGCGCTATGAGAAATAATTTAACCCATCTCCGAATAGTAAATGCATAAAGTGGACCATGAGACCTGAAATCCTTTTTCCAGTTTTTACGCCAATAACTTCGCTCAAAGGTGTAGGTCCACGCATAGGGGGTTTGATAGAAAATGCCGCTGGGTCCCGCACAATTGATTTACTGTGGCACCTCCCCAATGCAATCATCGATCGTAAATTCTCTCCCAAATTACTGGATGCTCCTGCTGGAGTAATTGCTACCTTTACCGTTCGAGCCACCAAACATGAGGTGCCTCGACATAATCGCCAGCCATATAAAATTTATTGCGAAAATGATGACGGTGTACTGACCTTGGTATTTTTCCACGCGCAAAAAGATTATTTAGAAAAGCAATTGCCGCCAGGAGAGGTACGAGTTGTAAGTGGCCGTGTCGAACATTATCACGGCCAAATACAAATTACTCATCCAGATCATATCACGACAATCGAGGAATCCCAGGATCTACCCTTGCTGGAGCCTGTGTATCGCCTGACAACCGGCCTTACGCCAAAACCTCTAAGCAAAGCGATTGCTGCGGCGTTAGCTCATACTCCAAAATTGCCGGAATGGATCGATAGCGCATTTCTTAAAAAGAACCGATGGCCATCGTGGAACGAAGCCATAAGATCCGCGCACGCGCCCTCAAGCACACGTTCTCTCGAACCCAGCGCACCAGCGCGCCAACGTTTAGCCTACGATGAGTTGCTTGCAAATCAACTAGCGATAGCGTTGCTACGTCGACACATACGGCAGACAACCGGTCGAAGTATTACTGGAAACAATCAACTGCGTCAAAAAATACTTAGTCAGTTGCCCTTCTCCCTCACCGAGTCACAAACTCGTGCACTTGATGAAATTATCAAAAATATGTCAGCGGAAACGCGAATGCTGCGGCTTCTTCACGGGGATGTGGGTAGTGGCAAGACCGTGGTTGCTTTTCTAGCTATGGTAAATGCGGTTGAAGCCGGTGGACAAGCATCTCTGATGGCGCCAACCGAGGTGCTTGCCCGCCAACATTTGGCTACTATCCAGACATTAGCACAATCTGCCGGTATTTCTTGTGCGGCGCTAACTGGACGCACGAAAGGGAAGGCCCGAGCAAACTTGCTTGCAGATTTAAAGGCAGGCCAAATCTCTATTCTGGTTGGAACCCACGCGATGTTCCAGAGTGATGTTTCCTTTGCTAATTTGGCCTTAACAGTAATAGATGAGCAGCATAAATTCGGCGTGCACCAACGACTGAATCTGCAAGCCAAAGGTCACGGGGTAGATCTGCTGGTTATGACAGCGACGCCCATCCCTCGCACTTTAATGATGACATCCTATGGCGATATGGATGTATCACGCCTCACCGAAAAACCCGCTGGTCGCCAACTCGTTAACACTGTCGTACTTCCCATCGAACGCTTCGGCGATGTAGTTATCGCGATTAAACGCGGAATTACTTCCGGTGGTAGAGTTTACTGGGTGTGTCCCTTGGTAGACGAATCAAGATCTGTTGATTTAGCGGCGGCCGAAGAACGATTTGCCACCTTAGAAACATACTTCGGCAGTCGCGTAGGTCTGGTCCATGGGCGTCTCAATGAGGCCAAACGCGATAGCACTATGTCGGACTTCGCCAATGGCCAGCTTGACATACTAGTCGCCACTACGGTGATTGAGGTTGGCGTTGATGTTCCTGAAGCCACCATCATGGTAATTGAACAGGCAGAACGTTTTGGACTTGCCCAGCTTCATCAACTGCGCGGTCGAGTGGGACGCAGTGATAAGCCCTCAAGCTGTTTGCTATTGTATGCCACCCCACTAACTAAAACTGCTCGGGCGCGACTTAACATACTTCGCGAGACTGATGATGGTTTTCAAATTGCTGAGGAAGATCTCCGTCTTCGCGGTGCGGGAGAATTACTGGGAACACGCCAGAGTGGCCTACCCAACTTTCATCTCGCTGAGCTCCCTATACATGGGGAATTGCTCGCCGCAGCCGAAGACGACGCTAAGTTAATATTAACCCAAGACGAGGCTCTAGAAGGGCAACGCGGAGAAGCTTTACGGACACTACTCTATTTATTTGAAAGAGATGCTGCGATTAGCCTTCTTCGTTCTGGATAACCGGTCCTTTCTTCATCATCCCGACGTCAACAGCAGCTCCGCCTTTATCAATTTCTCCGCCATCGGCCGAATTTTCCGCAGAAACTAACGGTACGGCCTGCACCTCTTCTGGCCTTCGGTCGGCTGGTGTAACAATACCGGCTGAAACGATCATTTTGATAGCTTCTTCAACGCTCATGTCCAAGACTATTAAGTCTTTTCTGGGCACGAAAAGAAGAAACCCAGAGGTAGGGTTTGGCGTAGTAGGTAAAAACACATTTACCACATCCTCCGCAATGTCGTTTTGTACCTCTCCGGTAGTTTTCGTTGTGATAAACCCGATCGCCCAAATTCCGCGCCGTGGGTATTCAATCAACGCGACTTCGCGAAAGGAACGTGAAGAAGAACGCAGGACAGTCTCGAATATTTGTTTGAGTGCACCGTAGACGCTGCGGATAATAGGCATTCTATTCAATAACGTCTCGCCGGTTCGTACCATCACTCGACCGACTAATCCCGCAGCAACAAAGCCAATCAGGGTTAAACCAACCAGTACAACAACCAAGCCAATTCCAGGTATGTGGATGCCAACGTAATCTTGAAAAAAAAGTTGAGGGTTATATCCCTGTGGGATTAAGGGAACAATTTTGCTGTCAATCCAATTAATAACCCAAAGGGCTAGTGCGATCGTGATTCCGACAGGTGCCGTAACAATAAGACCGGTTAGAAAATAATTGCGGACCCGGGATAAAACTTTTCGTCGACGCGCACCCTTTGCATGTTCCATATTAGTTTTCTTTTCAGCAAAATTTCACGGATTCTCACTCATAATCTCGTTACTGTTCGTACGGTTACGACATTGATCATTGCTCTAGTTTGAAACGGTACGCCCATTATACGACGCTCTGGCCCAATTATATGCTCACGCCTAAGTATTACGCTCGTCCTCAGTTCTTCCAAAATAAAAGACCCACAGGAAAGCGGTCCCTGTATTTCGAGGATCAATCATATCCTATTCTCCGAAAAACTCGGAGAATGCATTAATGGTAGCTTCGGGGGCCTCCTCAGGAATGAAATGGCCACACTTAACTGGCCATCCGTTTACGTCAGCAGCACGCTCGCGCCAAGTCTCAGTAACATCGTACAACTTGTGCATGGCGCCCAGTTCTCCCCAAAGGACAAGTAAGGGACAGGAAAGTTTTTGATCCATATCAGCTTTATCGTGTTCTAAATCAATGGATGCACCCGCTCTGTAATCTTCGCAGGTAGCACGAATTGTTTCCGCGTTTTGTAAGCAGCGATAATATTCAGTGAAAGCCTCTTCTGTGACGTAATCACTACTATTACCCCAACTTCTAAATTGGGTCCTTAAGTAGAACTCTACATTATTGCCAATTAACGTTTCTGGAAGTGGCGCCTTTTGTATCAAAAAAAACCAATGCCAATACATCGTCGCGAGTTGCTTGTTTGCATCCGCAAACACTCGGTAGGTTGGGACAATATCAAGAACACATAATTTGTTGACTTTATCAGAGTAATCTATGGCCATACGGTGTCCCACCCGAGCACCACGATCATGGCCGGCAACCATGAAATGATCATGCCCCAGCTTTGACATCACCTCGACTTGATCTCGTGCGGTAGCTCTCTTGGAATAATTAAAATGATCGTCATCGGAAGGAGGTTTCCCACTATCTCCGTAGCCGCGAAGATCCGAAATTACTAATGTGAATTGCTTTGCCAATTTAGGCGCGACCTTATGCCACATCACATGGCTTTGAGGGTAGCCATGGAGCAGTAACAGCGGCGGCCCCTCACCACCTCGAACCAAGTTAATATCAGTGCCCGAAACTTTGATTTTTTCTTTGATAAAACTGCTAAACATGCTTTTTGTTCCCTCTGCACCGCCTTGCCCGTGCTTACACGGGCATCATAAAGTCAAGCCAAGTAATAAAGGGATTTAAATTGCGGTTTACTTCAGAAGACTTACTTGCCGCGGCTGCTCTGGTTCATCAAATAGTACCGCCGACGCAACAGTATCCTTGGCCGTTGTTGGCTAAACACGTGGGTTGTGAGGTTTGGGTGAAACATGAAAATCATACCCCCACCGGCGCCTTTAAGGTTCGAGGCGGTGTAATATATTTGAGTGCCCTAAAAACCAGAGAACCTAATTGCAAAGGAGTTATCGCGGCAACTACTGGGAACCACGGCCAATCCATAGCACTAGCCGCAAAATCACTAAATCTCCCATCAATTATCGTTGTTCCCGAAGGCAACAATCCGGAAAAGAACCGCGCTATGGTGGCTCAAGGATCCGAGTTAATCGTGCACGGCCAAGACTTTCAGGAAGCCTTGGAACACGCGGAAGATCTTGCACACGAACACCACATGCATATGGTACCCTCCTTTGATCCTGATTTGGTTAAGGGAGTGGCGTCGTATGCACTTGAATTATTCCAAAATGCAGGCAAATTAGATTCGATCTATGTACCGATTGGCCTCGGTACTGGATTATGTGGGTTGATCTCTGTTCGCAACGCATTGAACCTAAAAACCGAGTTAATCGGAGTTCAAGCCGAAGGAGCGCCTTCCTACGCTCTGTCCTTCGCATCCAAAAAACCTGTTTCAACAAATCGTATTGATACCTTCGCGGCAGGCTTAGCAACGCGTATTCCTGACATTCATGCAGTAGATATCATCAACCAAAATGCCGCTCGGGTAATTACGGTTAGCGATGCAGAGATATTGCGGGCGCAAGCACTCTTGTTACGCGATACACACAATCTGTCTGAACCAGCTGGTGCGGCTGCGTACGCTGGTTTACTGAAAGAACGGCATCTTATGTCTCATAAACGCGTCGGGATTGTGCTATCAGGTGGCAATGCGGACATTGCGAATGTACGCGCAATCGCCGGAATTGATTTGAATTCGGACGATCCTTAATCCGGTCTAGCGACACTTACCGATTGGCGAATACCCTTGAAAAGGGTAATTGCTAAATCTCCAATAAGCCCAAATATTCTGGAGCCAGTTGTTCTACATTAACTTATAGCTAGTCCGAGAAAGTAGTTTGTAATAGAGAAACACTTTACATAATAATGTATTAAAGAAATTTCCTAAATTGCAATATGAATTATTCTGGCATTTGTTTTAGGAGGAAAAGTGATGCGAAATGCACTATCTTTTTTGGTGTTTTTCACAATAACCACCGTAATTTGGGTTGCGGCAGCACACTCTCAACGGCTGATTTTTATGACAGGTCCGGCAGGTGGCACATGGTATCCCCTTGGCGGTGCTGTCAAACAATTGCTTGAACAAGAAATTGACGGATTGAAGATTATCATTCGGCCGGGGGCAGGTTTGATCAACATCAAGGGCATAGCGACCGGTAAAGCGCAACTTGCATGGGGTAACGTTATCTCAACTGTCGATGCGATCCACGGCCGACCACCCTTCAAGGAGAGTGTAGAGGGACTCTGCAATATCGCAGCTTTTTATTATCAGTTTGCTCAAATTCCTGTGACGGATTTTTCGATTAATAGTATTTCTGATTTGCGTGGCAAAGCATTGGCAACTTTGCCCAGAGGTAATACCACGGAGGTTGCTGCACGAAACATACTAGGCGTTTTTGACCTGACCTACGATGATCTTGGCAAAATTAATTTTGCATCCGTGACGGACCAAGTAAACATGATGAAAGACGGTCAAATAGATGGCTTCATTCTAATCAGTTCCGTACCAGCGGCTGGCATCCTGGATCTGTCTATTTCACGGCGAACGAGGCTGTTGCCTATTCCCGACCAAAACTTTGCCAGGTTAAAAGCAGAAAATCCGGGATGGAGCCGGTCCATAATTCCCGCCGGCACGTATTCCGGTCAAGACCAAGATGTGCCCACCGCGAGTTTTCAAATGCACATGCTCGCTAATTGCGAAGAGGTTTCTGATCATCTTAGCTATCAAATCACAGCGGCACTGGCCAAACGTGGAAGCGAATTGAGTGCAGTAACCGCCATGTTGGATGGTTACAATATAAGTGTCATGGCTAAAGATGTCGGAGTACCATTCCATCCAGGCGCTGAGCAATTTTATAGAGAGCAAGGACTCAGATAGTCTGCATAGAATTCCTCATTCGCCACCAAGACTATGCAATTAAAAATTAGCTTTAACCATTTCCCGGCAGCAATCGCCTTGGCTATGGCTGCCTACCATTTTTACGTCGTAATCGTTGGGGTGCCCTCTGTATTCTACTTTCGGGGTACACATCTTTTGTTTGCACTCATACTAGTATTTCTTTGGTATCCGAGTTCCAATTATAGACAAAATTGGTTGGGTCTTGTGGTTGATGGGGTAATGTTAATCCTCTCTATCTCCGCAATAGCGTACATTTTTCTAAATCACGATTATGTGCTCGACCGGTTTGCATATGTAGATGATTTGCAGCCGCTCGACCTTATCCTCGGGACGGCGCTCATAATTGTCACGCTGGAGGCAACACGCAGAGTAATTGGTCTCGCTCTGCCACTTACTGCCGTCTCGTTCTTGGCTTATGCACTTATCATAGACCAAATCAGCTATGGGCAGTTGATTGACCAAATGTATTTAACCACCGAGGGAATATTCGGAATTCCACTCAATGTATCAGCTACTTATATGGTTTTATTTATTTTATTTGGAGCTTTAGTAGAACATTCTGGAACCGGGAAACTATTCCGTGACTTCTCTCTGGCATTGGCAGGCTCTTCCGCTGGCGGCCCGGCCAAGGTTGCTTGCGTCACAAGTGCCATGTTTGGAACCGTGTCTGGCAGTTCCACTGCAAACGTACTGACCACCGGGACTTTTACAATTCCAATGATGAAAAGAATTGGCTATCGACCGGCTTTTGCTGGGGCCGTCGAGGCTGTGGCCTCAACCGGGGGACAAATTATGCCACCTATCATGGGGGCTGCAGCTTTTGTAATGGCAGAGTTCATGGCCGTCAGTTACTTAACCGTAGTCTCAATAGCGATTCTTCCGGCTATCCTCTATTTCGTCGCAGTGTTTTTTGCTGTTCATTTTGAAGCAAAACGAACAGGCCTTAAAGGATTGCCAAAACCCGATCTTCCACGTCTTGGAGAGGTCCTTAAAACACGTGGACATCAGTTTCTACCGTTAGCCGTAATTGTCGGTGTTTTGGTATCTGGTTATAGCCCGCCATACGCTGCTCTTTGCGGGCTTTTATCAGTTCTTCCTGTCGCACTTTTAGGAAACACGACGCGGCGCGACATCTCATGGAGAACAATTTTTGATTCCTTAATTACGGGAATCCGCAACACACTTATCGTTGCCACCGCCTGCGCCAGTGCAGGAATCGTGATTGGTGTGATAGCACAGACGGCAATAGGGATAGAATTTACACAATTGATAGTAAGCGGATTCAGTGGCGGAAACATCGTCTTAGCACTAATTTTAACCGCAGCAGCTGGTATTCTTCTTGGCATGGGGTTGCCAACTACGCCGGCTTATATTGTGCAAGCAGCACTACTAGCGCCGGCACTGGTTAAACTTGGGATCGCGCGTGAAGCAGCGCACTTGTTCGTTTTTTACTACGCAATACTTTCTGTCATCACACCACCCGTTGCTATATCTCTTTATGCTGCTAATGGCCTTTCTGGAGCGGGTCTGTGGGAATCGGGTATCGCTGCGGTAAAACTAGCAGCGACCGGCTATATCATACCGTTCATGTTTGTATTCGGGCCGCCTCTATTATTAATTGGGTCTTGGAGCAATATTGCATGGACAGCGGTAACCGCACTGATCGGTGTAATTTGCCTCGCATCTTCATTGCATGGCTATTTGTTGTTGCCGATAACACTGCTACTTCGCTTTGTATTGTTTTTTTCCGCTATCGCCCTGATAGCACCTGGGCTTGAAAGTGACCTAGTTGGATTGTTGTTAGTTGGAGCTTTATTGCTGCAACAAAAACTCTTGAGCCAAACTTAGAGACCTACCAATCCTCTGACGTACCAGCCTCGGAGCCAACAGACGCCCAAAATTTGAGTGGGCTGGATAAATTGTCATAAATCGCACTAGGAACGATCGCTAGTGTGTCGCCTTCAATTGCAGCCAACAATAACAAGGCGGCCGACTTAACCTGCCAACATGAATCCTTTAGAGCATTTCTCGCTAACATTTTTGCAAGTTCTTTAAGTTTACCCGAGTACCGGAGCAACAAAATTATTAATACAGCAACTAGTTCCAAACCATCTATCAGAAAACGAAAATAAGCATTACAGTTTTTGTACGTAAGCAAAGTGGCTCATTTTCTTGTCATGGCAATAACATCACGCTAAACCTAGGATGTCCAATTTTAAGCTAATCCAACGGCACTCTCCCAATTTTGACCAGCGGATCAATGATTGCGTGATTGATATGCTGGTGCTTCATTACACTGGCATGATTAATGCGGACATGGCTTTGCAACGATTGTGCAACTCAGACGCGAAGGTGAGCGCCCACTATTTTATCGATGAAAAAGGGGAGTGCTTTCAATTAGTGGAGGAAGCCAATCGCGCATGGCATGCAGGAAAAAGTAGTTGGGCTGGCAGTAGTGATATCAACAGTCGCTCAATCGGCATTGAGTTAGTCAATGCTGGCCACGAATTGGATTATAAGCCTTTCCCTGAAGCACAAATGAACTCGCTGGAAAGACTTGCAAAGGACATCATAATCCGACACGTAATTCCCGCGCACCGAATACTTGGTCATTCCGATATTGCGCCGTCGCGAAAACGTGACCCTGGAGAATTATTTGACTGGCGCCGCTTAGCCTCAATTGGCATTGGCTTATGGTCAAATAAAAAATATGCTGCCTCCACGGATGGGGGAACTCTTGGTCCAGGAATGAGTGGCAAGGCGGTTAGTCAGGCTCAGCAGAAACTTTCCTATTTTGGCTATCACATTGAGAAAACTGGACATTACGATCCAGCGACGCAAGAGGTAGTGACAGCATTTCAGAGACACTATAGACCGGAACGGGTTGACGGGCTGTTTGACTCACTTTGTTGGGACCGACTTTTGGATTTACTGAGCCAAATAGAATAAAATTAGGGAGTTGAAACAAAAGTCCTTCTGGGCGCTTGCCCAAAGGACAAGAAGCGGGCTAAATGCAAACAAATGGCCTGAAATTATTCTTTCACCATCTTGGTGACAGCCAGACATCCATAATTGTTAGCAAAACCAGTGTATGACATCAGGCGGCCCCGCCGCCTTGGGAGAGGCAGAAAATGAAGGGATCCACAGTTATCGTCGGCGTGATCGGTCTGATTGTTGGCCTGGTCATCGGTATTTTTGCTCTATCGCCAGAATCGGAGACAACGGTTTCCCTGGAAGGCGATGATGTTGCAGCGACCAACGAGGCAATAGCCGCACCAATTCGCTGGAAGATGGCGAGCAGTTTTGCTGGAAATTTGGTGCAACTAGGTGACCAGGGACGTTTAATTGAAGAACGTGTCCGCGTCCTATCGGGCGGGACAATGGAATTAAAGTTTTTTGAGCCGGGAGCACTCGTGCCACCACTGGAAATTTTTGACGCGGTTTCGACGGGTTCTGTGCATGCGGGCTGGACTGCGGCTGGTTACTGGGCTGGTAAAGTTCCCGCTTTACAATTTTTTACAGCAGTACCATTCGGCCCCAATGCCGGTGAAGCAATGGCCTGGATGTACTACGGTGGTGGACTAGATCTGATGCAGGAGATCTATGCACGCCACAATATTTTCTCTCAACCGTGCAACCTTATCTCACCCGAAGGTTCGGGATGGTTCAGAGAAGAAATCAATTCAGTGGAAGACCTGAAGGGTCTCAAAATGCGGTTCTTTGGGCTGGGTGCAAAAGTAATGGAGAAGCTTGGTGTCTCCACCCAACTGCTTGCTGGTGGTGATATCTTTCCAGCTCTCGAACTTGGGACTATTGATGCCACCGAGTTCTCAATGCCAGCCATCGATTTAGATCTCGGATTCTACCAGGTTGCGAAACATTACTATTTCCCCGGTTGGCATCAACCCCTGAGCATGGGCGAATTGATGATCAATCTCGACAGCTGGAAAAGTCTTACCTACCAACAGCAGGAAATCATCAACGCAGTGTGTAGGGAAAGTCTGATTCGGGGTCTTGCGCAGGGAGAAGCAATTCAGTTTCCGGCGCTACAGGAACTGCAATCCAAAGGCGTCACCCTTCACCGTTGGAGCCCTGAGATTCTAGCCGCACTTGCTTCAGCGTGGGACGAGGTTGTCACTGCAGAAGCTGCAAATGACGAAGATTTTGCTCGTGTATGGGCCTCATTACAAGAATTCCGTAAAGGGTGGAAAATTTGGGGTGACTTGGGCTATCTTGATTAGTCCAAAACCTAACCACCATACTTTGATAGGCCCGGCAAAATGCCGGGCCTTTTTCTTAATGCAATTACCGGTTGTCAGATATTCGAACTAACTCATTCCTGATATTTAAATAATTTCCGACAACAATCACCAATGCTCCAATGAAAATCCAAGGATCGACGTGTTCACTATAAAAGCAAAACCCCACAAGCATGATCATTGGGAGACGACAAAAATCGATGGGCATAACAGTAGATGCATCACTTCTCGATAGCGCCTGCGCCATACAATAGTGCGCCGTAAGACCGCTAGCGCCAACCACAACTAACCACGGCCAAAGGCCTGCGGTGGAAGGAGCTGCCCAATTCGTAACCGACACCGCAGTCGCCAGCGCCAACTGAATAAACGACATATAAAACATGATGCACAAGGGAGAATCAGTCTTGGTCAAGGTTTTGACCATGACGTAAGTAATTGCATAAAGAGCGGCACTGATTAACACTACAACTGCGGCCGGTTCAATTACCTCCACACCAGGTCTAAGGATAATTAAAACCCCGCCAAATCCCAGACCAACCGCTCCTAAACGACCAAATGAAAGGCGTTCCCCAAGAAATAAAGAAGCAAAAATTACTGTCCAGATTGGCGCTGTAAACTCGAGCGCGAACACATCCGCAAGTGGGATCATCGTAATCCCAAAAAACCAACCATATTGCGCCACAAAATGAATTGCACCACGTGAGACCTGCAAGCCTAGTTGGCGTGTTTTTATATGGCTCCATCCACAGATACACAGAACCACCGGCATAAGGAGGGCGCCAGTTAGACTCCGCCAAAATAATATTTGGACGGCACTGAGTTCCACGGATAGTTCACGGGCTGAGATTGCCATGAACACAAACGATAGGATGGCGCCAACCATCCAAGGCACGCCAGTCTTACGCCAATTGATTATTTTTGCCGTCTGCTTCAATCGTCGAGCGTGATCACAAGTTTGCCGAAATGGCTATTGGCCCGCATAGAGTGGTACGCTGACTGTGCATCGGAAAAATTAAACGTCCGGTCCACTAATGGCTTAAGCTTTGCGACCTCTATTCCCCGGTTCATGTTCTCGAACATTTCTCGACTTCCAACATAAATTCCGTGCAAATGGAGGGAACGTCGCATCAATGCCGTTGGGTTGATCTGCCCTTGCGCCAGAATGCCTATCAGATAAATATTGCCGCCGATCCGTGCGGACTGAATTGAGCGCTCCAACGTGCCGGCACCACCTACTTCGATCACATGATCTACACCTATATTATCTGTCAAAGCATTCACTTGTTTATACCAATCAGGATGCTCCCGATAATTGATCGTCCCCCACGCCCCCATATCTTTGGCGCGGGACAATTTTCCGTCGCTGCTTGAGGTAATTATCGCGCGCGCACCATGGAGAACACAAAATTGGAGTCCAAAAATTGAGACTCCACCAGTGCCCAATAACAACACAGTATCTCCTGCCTTGACCCCACCACGCTCAACCAAAGCGTGCCACGCCGTTAATCCGGCACAGGGTAAAGTGGCAGCCTCCACGTACGAAAGATGCTTGGGCACCGGAACTACTCCATCTTCATCCAGCAGAGTATATTCACTTAATACGCCTTCAAGAGAGCCCCCTAGTGCACTCTCCATCCCATCAGGCGTGATCTCGCCGCTATGCCAACGCTGAAAAAAGGATCCCATAACCCGATCACCCACTTTGACGCGGGTTACCCCAGATCCCAACGCAACCACCTCGCCAGCTCCATCGGAATTTGGAATGTGTGGCAACGACAGTTTTCGAGCTACAGGGTCTTCGATCGTTACTAAGTCACGATAATTAATCGAAGAAGCGCGAATTCGAACCTTAACTTGTCCTGGGCCAGGGTCCGGTTCTGATCGATCGGACACTACCAAAGCGTCGACACCACCCGCACCATGAATTTCATACGCTTTCATACCTGTACCCCATATTACGCATGGTCCCCGCCAAACATGCTCGAATCCACATAACAAGCATTTAGGCGCAC
>PTKE01000038.1 GCA_002937585.1 Alphaproteobacteria bacterium MarineAlpha9_Bin6
AGTAGCAGGGGACCCTCCGATTGCGGCAGTTCTAAAAGACAACACAGTAATTGGCTATTTATTTTCCACGCACGAAACAGTCCATCCCGCGGGATACAGTGGGATTTCATTCGATATAGTCGTTGCGCTCCGAGAGGATGGTGTAATCGTTGGCCACCATATCCTAGAGGAACACGAACCTTTGATTACAACTGGAATCTTTGGCAGAGATAGATTTAAGCTTTTCCTAGACGGGCTCAATGGAATTGATATTGGGAGCAGCCAACGCGGTGCGCGAAGAGAAGCCAAGAAGGAATTACATGGCTTCTACAATAACCAGAACATAGATGCCATCTCAGGGGCAACGATTAGTGCCTTTGCTATGCGTGAGGCAATTGTAAATTCTGCGCTTCGAGTAGGATATCTGATCAACCTAATCGATGCTGACCCCGAAGACCTATCCGTAGACTTTTATAGTTTTAGCGCCAGATCATGGTCCGAGTTAATCACCGATGGATCGATAGTCACTCGTACTCTTAACTACCGTGACGTGCGTTCGGCATTTTCGTCACAATTGGACGGGGCCGAAATGGATATAGAGTCAGATGGAAAGGACGACGATACCTTCATCACACTCTATGTAGGGCTAGCTACCTTGCCATCAGTAGGGCGAAATCTCTTCGGAGTGCGTGCCTATCGCCGGTTCACAGAAAACTCTGCGAGCGGAGAGCAACACCTGTTTATTGGTTCTGAAGGTTCTTATTCCTGGATTCCTCCCAACTCCTCATTGGTGTCAATATTTCACCGCATCCAAATTAGACAAGGGGACCGAATCCTACCACTTTTGCCAGGGAATTTTTATCGGGCCCGTCGTCTCGCTATTAAGAATCATCCACGGTTTAACAATGCCGCGCGTTTTCGGATTCCCTCTGAATTGGAGCTTGATCCGCTAGAATCGTGGACCGTGGAATTACGTGTTTTTGAAGAAAAAACCGACACAATCACACCACGGGCAGTCAATTTTTCCTTGCCATATCGAATTCCTTCCCAATACGTAATTGGCGACGATAGAGCCTTAGAGGACGCAGGGTTCAAAGACCCTCATTATGTCGCCTTTGGCTTATTGCGAGAAAGTGCCCTCACGGACTGGCAAATAGTTTGGCTCCAAAAACGCTGGTCAATTGTTTTCCTGATTGCACTCCTTGGCACTGTAACGAGCGTAATGTTTTTTCATCACTCACTTTGTCGCTTCAGGCGAATTTACCAGCTTATCCGAGTGACGTTGCTAGCAACAACATTAGTTTGGCTCGGCTGGATAGCTGGAACACAGTTAAGCATCCTGAACGTGATCAATTATCTAACCCTGTTGGTTAGAGGTCTGGACTGGGGAAGTGCTCTGTACGAGCCGTTAATGGTGATTCTCGTAGCGTATGTTGGGCTCACTTTGATTCTCTGGGGGCGAGGCGTTTTTTGCGGTTGGCTGTGCCCTTTTGGAGCTCTCCAGGAATTACTAAATAAACTTGCCCGCGCTGTCCGATTGCCCCAGTTGAAAATCCGCCATTCCGTTCAACAGAGGCTCTGGGCAACGAAATATCTTGTCGCGGGCGGAATACTTGCGATCGCTGCCTATTCGTTAGACTTGACAACGGGCGCGGCGGAAATTGAACCTTTCAAGACAGCTATCACGCTTAAATTCGACAGATCCTGGCCGTACGTGCTTTACGCCGGCACCCTACTTATTGTTGGTCTGTTCGTCGAGCGGTTCTTCTGTCGATATTTATGCCCGCTCGGCGCTGTGCTTGCGATCGGTGGTCGTTTTCACATGTTGGACTGGCTAAAACGCCGAAATGAATGTGGTAACCCGTGCCAGATATGCTCTGCGTCGTGTCCCATCGGGGCAATAGATGATGTAGGCACGATCAACATGAACGAATGTTTGCAATGCCTCGATTGCCAAGTCGACTATGCGGATGAAAAACGTTGTCCAGCCCTAGTTCGACGGAGCGCTCAACGTCGGGTTTTGTCAAACGTCGTGCCAACCCGCAGTAGCTAATTTGGATGAGATTGCAAAACGACTTAAAAAATAAAAGCACGTCAGTTCTCATTGAACCTATGGTTGCTCTAGGAGAATTTAAATTTCATTGGAAACAATTTTAGCACCAAAAATAATCGAAATTAATGTGTTTTGTGATAAATTCACGAAATATGATACCTGAAATAGAAAAATAACTAGAAAGTTTCCATATTTCGGAAATGAATTGTTTCATGGGGGCAGTTGATTTCGACAAGACCGACCACAAAATACTTGCACTGCTCCAGGAAGATGCATCGCTTCCGCTTGCGGAAATCGCTGGCAAAGTGGTTCTCTTCGCAACACACTGTTAGCGTAGAATCCAAAAGCTCAAGCAAAGCGGGGTTATTTGAAAGCATTTGGCGTTACTTGATGACTTCGCATTAAATGTAGGCACAACAGTTTTTATGTTCATCAAAACCAGCAATCATGGCCCAGATTGGCTGCAACAATTTGCCAACGCCGTGATTGACTTGCCTGAGGTCATGGGAATGTACCGTCTAAGCAGCGATACCGACTATTTACTACGAATTGTTGTGCCCAGTGTGAAACCTTATGGCGAGTTCTACAAACGCCTGAGTGAATTAGTTCCTGTCAGCGACATCAGCTCAAGTTTTGCCACGGAGAGAATTAAATGAACCACCACACTACCACTTGATTATGCGTGAATTCTCCTCAAAGGTGTTCGTGCAACGCTCCGGTTCGCGATTTGTTTGTGCTGCCACTGTTGCCACCTTACTATTGGTGTATATGCAGCCCGGCATCTCTGGGGACCTCCCACTCGAGCTAATTCAGTTACCGTCCGGATTCGAAATCGAAACCTATGCTAGTGGTGTTTCGAATGCGCGCGCTATGACGTTGGGCAACAACGGCACTCTTTTTGTCGGTTCGCGGTCAGCAGGAAACGTGTATGCTTTAGTTGATCAAAATCGGGACATGCGCTCTGACAAAATCTATGTTGTCGCAGAGGGGCTGCACGCGCCCAGCGGAGTTACGTTTAAAGATGATGCACTCTATGTGAGTGCTGTTGATCGGATTCTGCGTTACGACAAAATTGAGTCTCAATTAGAAAACCCTCCTTTACCCGTGACGGTAACCGATAAGTTACCCAGCGACCGGCACCATGGTTGGAAGTTTATTGATTTTGGCCCGGACGAAATGCTCTATGTTTCGGTTGGCGCGCCTTGCAATGTATGCCTTCGTTCTGACCCCTACGCAGGGATTTTGCGTATAAACCCCAACGGGACCATAATCGAAATGTTTGCCCGCGGCATTCGCAACTCTGTTGGTTTTGCATGGCACCCTGAAACTCGAGAGCTTTGGTTCACCGACAACGGCCGCGATAACCTAGGCGAGAACGTGCCACCTGGAGAACTTAACCGTGCGTATCAAGCAGGACTTCATTTTGGATTCCCCCACTGCCATGGAGGTGACATACCAGACCCCCGCTTCGGTAAAGGAGTTGATTGCTCGAATTTTGAGCCCCCTGTGCAACGTTTAGGGCCGCACGTCGCTCCACTCGGTGTTACTTTCTATGATGGGAACATGTTCCCCGAAGAATATGTCAATCAAATTTTTATTGCAGAGCACGGATCGTGGAATCGAAGTAAAAAAATAGGCTACCGCGTGAGCTTGGTCCGTCTCGATAAAACTGGCCAAGCGGTCTCATACGAACCTTTTGCAGAGGGATGGCTTCAGGGTCAACGTGCTTGGGGTCGACCAGTTGACGTTCTGGTGGCGGGAGATGGCTCATTATTGGTTTCCGACGACACTGCAAACGTAATTTATCGAATTTCTTATCGAGATCGTTAACTATTTAACGTCATCACCTGGCACCGGTTAGCATTGCCTGCAGCGATCACCTCAGCATTACATGAGCCGCAACGAAGGGGTAGTGTCGGTACTCCGGAGATGGAGGCCTCGCAAACTGTGCCTTGGCGAGCTTGCAACCGCTGCACGCCACTCTTTACCGATTACAGCTTTGGTATTTAACGATGCCGCCCTATCCCTTATTGATGTCAAACAACAGCAACGTGGATTTAAAGCGAATGGAGTTCGTTATCCCGGTATTAATTTTGCCGATATAGCGGAAGGGGCGAACTGGAGATCGTATCGTGTAAACAATCCACGTGAACTCCAAATGTCTTTGAAAAAAGCTATGAAGGGAACAACACCGGCGCTGATAGATGTTACAGTTGACGCCGCAGGCTACAGAGCCCAGTTAGAAGCAGTTCGAGATGCTCCAATTTCTGCAACCAACAACTCAAAGGAAAAGCATTGGTATATAGGTCTCCAAGGCCATTTTTTTTCGCGTTTTATCAGATTCAAAGTAGGAGATACTGCGATGGTGGAGCGCTTCCCAGTGCTGCTCGCTGGTGGACTCGGCACACGTCTTTGGCCTTTGAGCCGGGAAATTTATCCCAAGCAATTAATGAGTATCTCAGGAAAGGGTTCGCTTTTGCAACAAGCAGCAGGTCGAGCCATAAAGATCGCACCGCCAGAGCAAGTAATAACGGTGACGACTGAGGCCCATTACCGGCCAATTCGTGACCAATTGGTAGACGTTGATCCCGCACTTGGCGAAAACATTTTAATCGAACCAGAAGGACGCAATACAGCAGCCGCAATTGCTATCTCTGCGTTTTACGCTGAGGATCGTGCAAACGACGCCGTATTGTTGGTAACTCCCGCTGATCATGCCATCGAAGATGAAGCTACAGTATCTCAAGCATTTGAAGGCGCAATTTATGTCGCCTCCCTCAATCGATTAGTCACTTTTGGCATCCGACCAACCCGTGCCGAAACCGATTTTGGTTATATCCGTCAGGGTCAAAAAATTGAAGCAACCGAGGGCGCCTTTGAAGTCAAATCATTTATAGAAAAGCCAGACCACATGAGCGCTGAACGCATGATTGCCGACACAGATGTATATTGGAACAGTGGCATGTTTGTGTTCTCGGCAAATACGATCCTGCACGAAATCAATCGTTTCGAACCAGAAATTTTTGCGACGTCGCGTAACGCCTTTGAGCAACGCGTTATAGAGAAAAATATAACTCGATTTACGTCTAAAGATTACGCAAAAATTCCTTCCCTACCAATTGACAAAGCGGTGATGGAACGCTCGAACAAAGTCGCTCTGATCCCAATCGACCTTGGTTGGTCCGACGTCGGTTCGTGGCAAAAGCTATGGGAGATTAGTCCACAAGACGAAAACGGCGTCGCAGTAACTGGGGATGTGATGGTTGAAGGATGCCGCGACAGTTTGTTACGAAGCGAAGGTCGACTGTTAGCATGTGTCGGATTAGAAAATCTGGCAGTCGTGGAAACAGCTGACGCTGTATTAGTTGCGAATAAAAACTCGGACCAGGGCATTCGCGAGATTGTCAAACGGCTAAGCGCGCTTCGTCGTCCTGAGGCGACACGGCACTTGAACGAAAAAAGACCCTGGGGATCATTTAAAGTTTTGATGGAGAATCCTGGCTTCAAGATTAAGGAATTGGTTATAAACGTAGGTGGAAGATTGAGTTTGCAAAGCCATCAGCACCGAACGGAGCACTGGGTGGTAGTGTCAGGAAAAGCACGTGTAACCAGAGGTGACGAAGTAGAATTTCTCAGTTCGAATCAGTCAACCTATATTCCAGCCAACGTCCGCCATCGCCTAGAAAATGCGGGCCCGAACGTCTTGAGAGTGATTGAGGTTCAGTGTGGCAATTATTTAGGGGAAGATGATATCGAACGGCACGATGATGTGCATGGAAGGGTTACTAACGATATAAATTGAGGATACAAAGAGTCCAGCCCGATGGGATCAATGTGGGTGTATAAGTTGTACACTCACCCACCCTTATCGTTAGTGTCGTATATGTGTTCTTGCAGTTGCTGTTGGCTTCAACATCAATACGCAATACGAACCAAGTCCGATTAGTTGACGATAAGAGTCCAACACGCTCCGATAACCTTGCTACCCAATCCTCAGGCAACCAATGGCTAGTTACTTATTATGAGCTTTAGTCAAATCAAAATTATATGAACCCTTGCGAACGCCTAAAATCCCAAGCCATTTATCACTTGCCAGCCCTACTACCAAGGCCGCAGTTCACGCTTGCATTTCAACATGTTTGGCGGTCATATCCGTCACCTTTTAAATGGTTCATTTACTGGTGAGGAACAACATGAAAGGGTCTTCGTTTCTCGAGAATGTGTCTTCAGGAAACGTCCAAATGCGCACACAAGACACACAACCCAGGCGAATAGATTCCGTTAGCGATGATCGTTTTTTGACGGTAGGTACGGAAAGCTTCGCTGGCATCCATTTGTTACTCGACCTATGGGATGCAAGTGGGCTCGACGACGCCGATCTTATCGAGAGAGCCTTACGAGATTCTATTAAAATCGCAGGTGCAAGCCTCCTTCACATCCACTTACACCATTTCACACCTTCTGGTGGTATTTCCGGTATCGCGGTTTTAGCAGAATCACACATCTCTATTCACACTTGGCCAGAGCGCGGCTACGCTGCTATCGATCTATTCATGTGTGGAGATACCCACCCTGAGTTAGCAGTACCTGTACTTAAAAATGCCTTTGGCTCCAGTCGTGCCGAGGTTACCAATTTTCAGCGTGGAAAAGTCTCCTAATGCCAGAATGGCTTAACGAAATACTCCATCCCGAACTCGGTCAACACATACGGATTGATCGGGTGCTTCTCCGAAAAACCACTGACTTGCAAGAGCTTTTGATTTTCGAGAATGCGATTTTAGGCCGCGTACTAGTGCTTGATGGTGTTATTCAAACGACTGAAGCAGATGAATTTATTTATCACGAAATGCTATCCCACGTGCCGATCCTAGCGCATGGCTGCGCCCAGCGCGTATTGGTCCTCGGTGGCGGTGACGGCGGCATGATTGAGGAAGTACTGAAACACGACTCGGTGGAAAAAGTCGTGATGGTTGAAGTGGACCGGTCTGTCGTCAACCTATGTCAAGAGTATTTACCCACTCTGAGTCAGGGAGCATTCGATGACCCCCGCCTCGAACTGGTGATAGCAGACGGATCTCAATATGTGACTACCAGTGACCAGCGTTTTGACATCGTTATCGTTGATTCACCCGACCCAATCGGGCCCGGAGCAAATTTGTTTTCACAGGAATTCTATTATAATTGTAGCCTATGTCTTAGGCCCGGTGGCGTGCTAGTCACTCAAAATGGCGTTCCATTTGTCCAGGCTGAAGAACTCCGGAACAGCGCCGCGCGCCTTTCCCATCATTTTGCGGACGTCGCCTTCTATAGGGCTAGCGTACCCACCTATTATGGGGGTGACATGGCTTTTGGCTGGGCCAGCAATACTATTACGCTACGAACTATATCAATTGGTCAGTTACAATCCCGCTTCGCCCAAGCAAACCTGGACACCCGCTATTACAGCCCCGAGATCCACATAGCAGCCTTCGCTACTCCACCCTGGTTTGATAGAGCTCTCAAAAGCAAATAACTGCCCCGCCAGTCCCGCATACTAAAATCTTAATTATGGCCATTTCACAACGGGTGGCATCGACATAAGAATAGCCTCCACGTTACCCCCTGTCTTGAGACCAAATTGAGTGCCCCGGTCATGCAGCAAATTGAACTCAACATACCGACCACGGCGAATAAGTTGGCGCTCGCGTTGCTGTTCTGTCCATGGTTTCTGAAGATGCCGGCGCACTATGTCTGGGTAGATCCGTAAAAATGCCAAGCCCACATCGCGAGTAAAAGCAAAGTCTTTCTCCCAGTTATTTTCTAAATTATCATAAAAAATTCCGCCTATGCCGCGGGGTTCCTGACGATGCGGTAAATAAAAATATTCGTCGCAGAGCTTCTTAAATCGTACGTAATAGTCTGTGTTGTGAGCGTCACATGCTGCCTTTAAAGCCCCGTGGAATACTTCACTATCTGCATCGTTTTCCACCATCGGAGTAAGATCGCTGCCCCCGCCAAACCAGGAGCGACCAGTCACGATATAACGAGTGTTCATATGAGCAGTGGGCACTAGTGGCGACCACATGTGAGCAACCACCGAAATCCCACTGGCCCAAAATGACGAGCTTTCTTCTGTGCCCGGAATTTGGCCGCGGAATTGGTCGGAAAACTTTCCTTTCACAGTCGAAATGTTGACGCCGACTTTTTCAAAAACTCGGCCACGCATGACGGAAATTTCACCACCTCCACCGCCCTCACGATCCCAACTCGTCCGATCAAACTTTCCTGGTGGCAATTCAACATTGGGGCCGGCGGCGAGTTCACTCTCAATATCCTCAAACACCGCACATAATCGGTCTCGCAGCTGAAAAAACCAGGTGCTAGCACAGTCCTTTCGCTTATCAGTTTGGTCAATCAAATCGTATGAGTCGAGGGAGTCTTGAACCTTCACGTTCGCTCCTCTCGCAGAGGCTCATCGCGTGTTTGCTGACAATCTGGCCATAAATTAGTCTGGCGGAACGCTTCACCCAACACCATTGCCACCGCCACCGCAACATTTAACGAACGTTGGCCAGTATTCATCGGAATCCGCAACCGAGCATCGGCAGCACTATGCACCTCGGCAGGAACACCTGCGGTCTCGCGACCAAGTAACAGGGTATCAGTGGCACAAAAATCAAAATCGATATAACGATCGCCGCCCGAAGTGGTGAGTAACAGAAGCCTGCCAGCCTGCATACCACCACTACTACGAAGGGTAGAGTACGACTGCCACGATACATGGCGGGTTATATTGACCTTGCTCAAATAATCGAGCCCTACACGTTTTAAACGACGATCTGTCATGACGAAGCCGGCTGGCTCAATCAGATCTACCTCAACGCCAAGCACAGCCGCCAGCCGAAAGATGGCGCCAGCATTAGGTGCAATATCGGGTTGATAAAGAGCTATGCGCACGTGAGAATATTGACCACTTTTCTGTAAGATCCAGATGACAAGAAGATATTGAGCATCGACCAGTATAGACATTTCAATACATTTAAGGCACAACCCGAACGCAAAATATCTACTGCAATCCGACAGAGGACGTGCTCCTATGGCCAAAACGCCTGCGCCCAGCGCAACTAACCTAGCACATGGCGGTGAAACCCGGAGAGACTTCCTATATTTAGCTACAGGCGTAGTCGGCGCAGTGGGCGTTGCCGCATCAGTATGGCCATTTATCCACCAAATGAATCCGTCAGCATCAGTCCTCGCACTTGCGAGTACAGACGTTGACCTCTCCCGAATCGAAGAGGGACAATCCATCACTGTGCTTTGGCGAGGAAAGCCAGTGTTTGTCCGCCATCGTACACCATCAGAGATAACCGAGGCCGAAGACGCGGACTTCAATTCACTTCCTGACCCACAGTCAGATATGGAGCGAGTTAAGCGGCGGGAATGGCTAATCCTGGTAGGTGTCTGCACTCACTTGGGCTGCGTGCCTCTGAGCCACCGAGGAGACTATCAAGGCTGGTTTTGCCCCTGCCACGGATCACATTACGATACCTCCGGGCGAATCAGAAAAGGTCCCGCGCCCGCCAATTTAGCCGTTCCAGAATACGTCTTTCTAGACGAAACCACCGTTCGTATTGGGTAGAAGGCAGGGTCCATGAGTAACTCATCGATGGGTAAGAAGGTTGTGCAATGGTTTGACTACCGGCTTCCTATCTTCACATTCATGCATCACTCGTTGGTCGACTATCAGACACCAAAAAATCTTAACTACTGGTGGAATTTTGGATCTTTAGCTGGAATCGTTTTAGTTATACAGATCATCACTGGCATCGTACTTGCGATGCACTACACTCCGCATGTTGATCACGCCTTCGATAGCGTTGAGTCAATCATGCGCGACGTTAATTATGGGTGGTTAATACGTTACTTACACGCTAACGGCGGATCAGCCTTCTTTGTTGTGGTGTACATCCACATCTTTCGAGGGCTTTATTTTGGCTCTTATAAGTCCCCCCGAGAGGTCGTTTGGTGGATGGGGTTAATCATTCTTTTGCTGATGATGGCAACTGCTTTCATGGGCTACGTGTTGCCCTGGGGTCAGATGAGCTTTTGGGCGGCCACAGTAATTACTAACATATTTTCTGCAATCCCTTTGGTTGGGGAAACAATCACCACCTGGCTGTGGGGCGGCTTCGCGGTAGGTAACCCCACGCTTAATAGGTTTTTTAGCCTGCACTATTTGTTGCCGTTTGTCGTGGTCGGTGTTGTTTTTTTGCATTTGTGGGCCTTACACCGATTTGGCTCAAACAATCCAACTGGGATCGACACAAAAGGACCAAAGGACACCGTACCATTTCACCCCTACTACACCATTAAAGATCTTTTTGGTTTGAGCGTGTTCTTGATCGTTCTATTGGCATTCGTGTTTTACGCCCCAAATTATTTGGGGCACCCGGACAATTACGTGAAAGCAAACCCATTGGTTACCCCCGCGCATATTGTCCCGGAGTGGTATTTCCTGCCTTTCTACGCCATCCTTCGTGCTGTACCTGACATTTGGTTCGTCGAGGCAAAACTGGCGGGAGTAATAGCCATGTTTACGTCGATCCTGATTTTGTTTGTCCTCCCTTGGTTGGACAGCTCCCCCATACGAAGTGCGCGCTATCGCCCATGGTACAAGCAGATATTCTGGTTCCTAGTAATCGACGTAATTGTGCTCGGTATATCCGGCGCCAAACCTCCGGAAGGCGTGTGGCTTATTTTAGGACGGGTTGCCACAGTTTATTATTTTATCCATTTCCTAATTCTAATGCCGCTGATTGGACGACTTGAGCCAACCAAACCTCTACCTGGCAGTATTGATGAGTCCGTCCGTCAAGAGAGCGGCACCCAAACGTCAGAGACAACAAGGAAACACTCGTGACACCCGCGCGCACCTGGATCATCGGCACGGTGTTAACCGTCATAGTCGCAATCACCAACATTGGCATTGCGAACGGGGCAAGCGATGGCGCACATCTCACCGCACAGCGTTGGTCGTTTGATGGCATTTTCGGAAGATTTGATCGCACAGCGGTACAACGTGGACTTCAAGTCTATTTAGAAGTGTGCGCGAACTGTCACAGCCTGGAGTACGTCGCGTATCGTAACTTGACTGAAATTGGTTACAACGAAAACCAAATCAAGGCGATTGCGGGTCAGTATGAAGTCGAAGACGGCCCCAACAATGATGGTGAAATGTTCACACGCACAGCACAACCATCTGACTATTTCGTAAGCCCCTACGCAAACGCGATGGAAGCCGCTGCGATGAACAACGGCGCTTTACCGCCCGACCTTTCTCTTATCTACAAAGCTCGAGCCGGTGGTGCAGATTATATATATGGTCTTCTCACTGGATATGAGGGAGAAGAAACCGAACATTCAGTGGCTGAGGGCCTGTACTACAATCCATATTTCCCGGGCGGCGCCATTGCCATGCCGAAGCCTTTGTATGGCGATGACGTGGAATACGCTGACGGCACAACAGCATCGATGGAACAGGAAGCCCGTGACGTAACGACATTTCTGTCCTGGGCCGCGGAACCCAAACTAGATGCACGCAAGAAGCTTGGTTTGAAGGTATTATTATTTCTTATTGTCCTGTCAGCACTGCTTTTCGCGAGCAAACGTAAAGTTTGGCGCGATATACATTGAGTAGGTAGAGATTAAATTTCGTCATCTTAAGGCCGCCTTAGTGGGCGGCCTTTCCGTTTTTAGCAGGAGGAGAAGAACATGCGTGGACTAAACAGCAAAAGAGTGATCATAACCGGTGGGGCCTCCGGTATTGGCCGAGCGATCTGCGCTCGCCTTGGTGAAGAAGGATGCCGGGTTGGTATCCTCGATCTAGACGGTGACGGCGCTGAGAAGGTGGCCAACGCGATTCGTGAATCTGGCGGTCACTCCCAAGCATTGCCCTGCGATATTTCAGACTATGATGCGGTTAAGACAGCGATTTCCAAAATCGAAAAGGACGCCGGTCCGAGCGATATTTTGGTTAACAATGCTGGCTGGGATAAAGCAGCGCGTTTTCTCGACACAGAGCCAGCCTTTTGGGAAAAGGTGATTAACGTTAACTATATTGGTCCACTCAATATGTGCCACATAATAGCCTCAGGGATGGCAGAGCGTGGTTCCGGGAAAGTGATCAACATTTCATCAGATGCGGGGCGAGTGGGTTCATCGGGGGAAGCGGTTTATGCCGGCTGCAAGGGTGCAGTTATTGCATTTGGCAAGACGCTAGCACGTGAACTGGCCCGCCGTGGTGTAACTGTGAACACAATTTGTCCCGGCCCCACCGACACACCACTGCTTCGTGGCGTTGATCCCACAGGGAAACTGCAGGATGCCCTAAAAAGGGCGATTCCAATGCGACGACTGGGGGAGCCCGAAGATTATCCCGGAATGGTCGCGTTTTTAGCCTCACAAGACGCTGATTATATTACTGGACAGGTGATTAGCGTCTCAGGCGGCCTCACTATGCATGGCTGATCCGTACAAAAGATTTAAACGTATGCGGTCTGACTCGTAGGCAAGGAAAACGTCCTATTGGTACGTAATCATTTTGGGAATTCGTGTTCTGACTTGTCAATTTGACCCTCGAGTCGCCATATTAAGTGTATGATGCCAATGTTTAGGGTGGATCAGTAATGACTTGCAGGGCAATAATGTAGAAAATTAGTTTTGAGGAGGAACACGTTATGTTTAACAAGCAAGAAAATTCAAGTGGTGAGGATGCTGTGAATTCCTCTAGCAACAACCCTGCCAGAGCAACAACCCCCTCTGGGGGCCAGAGCGAAGCGTCCGTAATAAGCGCTGGGTTGAAGATCGTCGGTAATCTGCAAAGTGAGGCAGACGTAGTGATCAGTGGTACCGTAGAAGGCGATATCAACAGCCGTAGCCTAACTGTTAGTGAAGGGGCCAATGTGACCGGGACTATAGAAAGCACCTCGGTCGAGGTACGAGGAAAGGTAGATGGTCAAATTCACGCCTCTTCTGTGAAAGTGGCACGCAGTGGTTGCGTCAATGGGGACATTGTGTACGAAACCCTTAGTATCGATGAAGGTGCAGTGGTCGAAGGCCAATTACGCCGCAATCAAGGAAGTTTGCACGGCCACAAGTCAAAAATTTCGACTTTGACCCCTGTGGACGGGGATAGGAAAAAGAAGGAACTTGGCGGTGAAGTGAAAGCTGGCTAACGCCCTCCAAGTTGCGCACAACTTTGCTTTTGGTGATGAAAGCGAACCAACTGGTTATGCGTATACCACTACTTGGTATTGGTGGAACCACCGAGTCTGCTCAGAGCGCACCACATAAACAGCGAACGTCTTTTATACAGCGCACACTAACCGTGACAGGTACTATTACTGCGCCTGAATTAGAGTTGATCATTGAAGGTGTGGTCAAAGGTGTGGTAACCGCACGTCGAATTCTTATATCGCAAACTGGTCGCATTATCGGAGATTTGCGCGCAAATACGGTTGACGTGGCAGGGGAGGTACACGGACGCATTGAAGCAATGGCTGTGGCTTTGAGATCCAGCGCGCGTGTCGACGCCACGATTTATCATCACAGAATATTAATAGAGAGTGGTGCTATCGTTAAGGGCTTGCAGCCGTGGAGACCAGACGGCTACATGGAACGTCGGAAGGCAGAGTGGTGAGCTCCGGATTTCATCGTCACCAGCTCTTGAGCCAATCCATATCCATCATATGCAAACGTGTTTAAGTGACGAGACAGCATGTAAACTCCGTCTATCGGTCTTCTCGAAGACCATTTGTCCGAGAACTTTCATGCCTAAAATGACACAGAGTAGATGCTGTTGCCGGACTTGGAACGGCCGCCAGGGAGTAATCAAGCGAAAGATACCTGTACCCCACCCAGATCACCGAAAGTTGCCACAACGGTATTCCCCGGCTTAGCAAAGATCGGAGCCGTCACCGTATTGCCAGTGGTCACTATTTCACCCGCCTTGATACTATGACCACGCGCAGTACACGAATTGGCCAACCAGACTAAAGCATTAAGAGGATCATCAAGAGCGTTAGCGCCAACACCATCAGTCACAAAGTTGCCGTCCACCTCTGCAATCACCGGAATTCGAGGACGATCGACTGCGCGCCAGTCAGAAACTTGCGTTCCGAAAATAAATGCCGCATGCACACCATTATCGGAAACTGTCGGCAAAATTCCGATTGGCCAACCTTTAGCATACCTACAGTCGACTATTTCAATCGCCGGATACATTGCATCGATCGCATCCATTATATCATTCGTTCCGTAAAGCGACTGGCTAGGAGTCAGGTCGCTCTGAAAACGGAAAGCTATTTCGGGCTCAACGATGGGAGCAAAAAAAGTCCCAAAATCTAGCGTTGCTGGGCTATTAAATGTTGTTGCGGCCAGCATACGACCATAAAAGGGCTCGTCAGTGCTTGACATCTCTTGCGCCATTTTACTTGTGCAGCCAATTTTCCAGCCAACGATATTTTCGCCCAGCTCGTTCACTAGGAAATCTTGAATTTTGTACGCGTGATCTAGCGACTGCGGCACAGTTTCTCCAGTATAAGCACGATGCTGTTTCCTAACCTGAAGTAAGCCTTTGACGGCAACTTTGACCGAGTCATCATTCATTCTAATTCCTTCCGATAACAGATTTTTTGTTACACCGATGGACACTCAGACAAACAAGCACTTTTATCCTGCGCCCAGACTTAGGAGAAATTGAACCTCGAAGGACCAATCCAATCGCTTTCGATATACCAATTAATTTAACTGCCAGGTCAGGATAAACCATTAGGATAAATTTGTGAGTTCTTTCGGATTGGAGAGCGTCAGCCTAAAGTAAGACTCCAAAATACCATCCGACAACTACTAACTGGTGTGGATGCACGAGAGAAATTTCTGCAGAGTGCGTTCCACGTAGATCTATAGACCCCCATAAACCCATTAACTCCCACGAATAAAATTTATAATTAAAAGTTATGCTATTCTTATAAAAACCCTACTTCCGTTCGGACATGTATTTGATGGTAACCAGGCCCAACTCTTCTCCAATTCTCGACGCTGACAACGCTGAGTGGGACTCTCGCCAACGGCTGGCTGGTGCTTATCGGATATTGGATCACCTCGGCTGGACGGAGACCATTTATGGCCATATCACGGTACGGGTGCCCGGTCCAAATACGCATTTTCTGATTAACCCATATGGCCTCCGTTACGACGAAGTCCAAGCTTCAAACCTCATCAAGATTGACCTTGACGGGAATGTCGTCGGAAAGAGCAATTATCCGGTAAATAAGGCCGGATTCGTGATTCACAGTGCGATTCACTCTGCCCGAGAGGACGCCCACTGCGTACTTCACACCCACACTGTGGCTGGCATGGCGGTTGCGGCGCAGCGTTTTGGGTTGTTGCCGGTAAGTATGCCCGCTACCGGTTTTCATGGACGCATTGCTTATCATGATTATGAGGGCCCAAGCCTGAATCTCGACGAACGCAAACGCTTAGTCGCAGACCTTGGAGACAAAAAAGTAATGATACTGCGCACGCACGGCTTACTGACTTGCGGCAATACATTGGAGGAAGCATTTATCCTAATGTTTCGCCTTCAACGTGCTTGCGAAATTCAGATTGCAGCACAAGCTGGTGGCACGGCACTAGTGACACCGCCTGCAGAAATTCTTAACCGCGCTGCTTCCCTTACCGACAAATTTTTAACTGCCCATGACGGCCAGCCAACCGGAAAACTAGAGTTTGACTCATACCTGCGGCTCATCGACCACAAAGACCCATCGTACCGAAACTAAGGACTAGTCAGCAGCAATTGGACGCGTGACCGACCCATTATCATCGACTAACACATCATAGTTATCCTCAGCAAAGGCGCGGCTAACCAACCCATCACGGAGGTCTGTCTCGATGAGCTTAGGGTCGCGTTCTGCTGGAACCCCATAACCGCCGCCGCCAGGCATTTCGAGAATAAGACGTTCTTCCCCAGGAATTTGGGTGCGACCCTTCGACGGGACCGAAGCGCCTGACTTCAGACTAACTATGCCGCAAGCACCAGCCATCCCACCGGCTCGCCCACGTGGTGCATGATTAACCCGATCAAACATAGACGACAGAGCAAAAGGTGCCCCCTCCGCGTTACTAATCTCCATGACTTGACCGAGACCACCCCGAAATCGACCGGCACCACCAGAATCGGTTCGATATTCTTTGCGCCACACCCTAACCGGCGCAATCGACTCATTAATCTCGACAGGAGTATTACGCACACCTGATGGATAAGACGTCGCGGACAAACCGTCTTTCGTAGGACGCGCCCCAGTCCCCCCATTATGAAACATAGTTACTGTGAACGGGGTGGCATTGGCAAAGCCGCCACCACTAATACCGTGGCCACCATAAAGGACAAAATTCCAAAGACACGAAGTGCCCTCGGCTGGAACCCGATCAGGACAAGCCTGGTCCAAACAACCGAGCATTACATCTGGCAGCATTTGGCCGATAGCATGGCGTGCGGCCACCGCACAAGGCGGCGGTGCATTGAGGATTGAGCCCAACGGTGCGCTGACCCGCACAGGACTCAAGGACCCAGCGTTGTTGGGCACCATTGGCCCCACTAAACACCGGACGCCAAACGAGGCATATGCCTGCGTATATGGCAACGGCACATTGATTCCATATTCTGAGACCACCGATGTACCGGTAAAATCAACATCAATGCCATCCTCTCCAATGGTCATGGCCGCGACCAGATCCACTTCATTCTCGTAGCCATCAATCCTCATTGAATGGCGATAGATGCCGAACGGCAATTGTCGAATTTCCTCAAGCATCGCATTGCTTGAACGTTTGATGATCAGATCCGAAAGGGTTTCAATCTCATCTAATTCGAATTCGTCCATCATTTCACGAAGACGGCGCACTCCCCTTTCGTTACAAGCGACCAGTGAAAAGAAATCACCTTCCAACAAAATGGGCTCTCTTACGTTTGCGCGCACGATCTCAAGCAAGGTTTGATTCATTTTTCCTCGCTTGGCGAGTGGTAAAATCGGCAGATAGATACCTTCCTCATAAACCTGCCGCCCATCCGGACCGAACCCTAATCCCCCAACATCCACGACGTGGCAAGTTGACGCGAATAGAGCGACGGCTGCGCCGTTCCGAAAAGCCGGTGTGACAACAGTGAAGTCATGCAAATGCCCCGTCGCCAACCAGGGATCATTTGTTATGTAGACGTCGCCGTCTTCCATCTGCTCAAGCGGATACTTGGCAATGAAATGATTAACCGAGGCCGCCATTGCGTTTACATGCCCAGGTGTGCCTGTTACCGCCTGGGCAATCATCCGTCCCGATAGATCAAACACGCCAGCGGATAGATCACCGGCCTCGCGCACGGTATTGGAGAAGGCTGTCCGGATTAGTGTTTGAGCCTGTTCCTCGACGATCGCGATCATTCGATCCCACATGATCTGATGTCGTAACGACGACAATTTTCTGCCTTGTGTCATATCGCAACCACTATCCTGCTTCATGCCGGTTCATGATTATAAAACCGACCGAGTTGATATTCGCGTCAAAGTGCGAAGGCACCAAGGTTGTTGTCGCGTCCTCAACAATCAGCGCCGGGCCTTCAATCTTCATACCAGCCTTCAACATTACGCGAGGATGAACCGCAAAGTCGACGGCACTACCACTGGAGCCATCAATAACCCGGCGCCAGCCACTGGGCGGTGGAGTCTTTGCCTGCTCCGGTTCGGGAGATTGAGTGGGCAATTCAGTGGGATGCGAGACTGTGACTGTCCAACTCAGAATTTCAACATCAACACCTGGTATTGTGCGGCCGTATTGGCGACTATAGGATTCATCAAAACTTTCTTGCAACAAATTAATGTCTACTTGTGTAAGAGCTCGTACCGGCACCGGCACACTAATTTCGTGACCCTGACCGACGTAACGCATGTCGGCAGTGCGACTCTGGAAAAGTTTCCCTTTGGGGACCCCGAGACGAACTACACCTTCTGCCTCAGCGTGCATGTCCGCCAACATGTCATTAATGCCTGTCAGTTCGAAGTCATTTAAACGCGTAAAGCGACTACGCACTACCTCGTAAGAGATGGGGGCGCGAAGGAAGCCAATCGCCGAACCCACTCCGGCCCCAGTAGGCACTATGACCCGATTTAAACCCAGTTTTTCCGCCATCCGTGCCCCGTGCAATGGCGCCGCACCACCAAACGCAATGATCGTCCGACCAGTCATATCCTTACCGCGTTCGACCGTATGGACCCGCGCTGCGTTCGCCATGTTCTCATTAACAATCTCAACCACCATACATGCTGCTTCAATGTCATCGACATTTAGTACTGCGCCAACATTTGCTGCGAGCACCTCGCCCGACTTATCGGGCAAAAGTTGAACCGCACCGCCCGCAAAATATTTTGGATCGACGCGACCGAGCCGAACGTCGGCATCAGTGACGGTAGCTGATTTTCCACCAAGGCCATAACAGGCCGGTCCTGGCTCCGCCCCAGCACTTTCAGGACCTACATTAATCCGGCGCATGCTATCGACGGTCGCGATCGAACCCCCTCCAGCACCGATTTCAACCATTTCAACGGCGGGAATTCTGATCGGCAAGCCACTGCCACGACTATGCCGATATGCCCGCGCAACTTCGAAGCCTCGCGAAGTTTGAGCCACACCGTTATCGATCAGGCAAATCTTTGCAGTAGTCCCTCCCATGTCAAATGAGAGTACACTCTGAGCCCCACAGACCGCCGCGATGTCGCGAGCTAGTATTGCACCCCCTGCAGGGCCCGAATCTATCAGCCGAATTGGAAATTTAATTCCTGTTGCAAGTGTGGTCAGTCCCCCACTGGACATCATCAGTAATAGTGGACAGGCTATCCCTGTATTTTTCAGCTCCGCCTCGAGTTCTAACAAATAGCGCGACATTAGTGGCTGAACATATGCGTTCGCGCAGGTTGTGGACAAACGTTCATATTCGCGCACTTCAGGACACACTTCCGACGACAAGCTAATAGATAAATCTGGTCGCGTCGCCGATATGATTTCAGCGGCCCGGCATTCGTTAGCAGGATTAGCGTACGCATGCAGAAAACCGATAGCGACACTTTCAATTTTCTCTTCCTTCAGTTTCGGCAGCAATCCCCGAACCCCTGCTTCATCCAATGCCGTCCATATTTGACCCGCCGGACCCATGCGCTCTGACACCGGCCATCGTAGATAACGAGGAACCAGAGGTTTAGGTCGTTCGATTTCAAGGTCGTATTGTTCGAACCGATTTTCGTAAGCCATTTCTACTGAATCGCGAAAACCTTCGGTCACCAATAGGGCGGTTCGAGCACCTTTTCGTTCGATAATCGCGTTGGTCGCAAGTGTAGTGCCGTGAATGATCAGGGAAAGTGCGTCCGGCTCGATGCCGGCTTCACTCAAAATTCTGCGGACACCGGAAATCACAGCGCGCTCCGGTGCACGAGGTGTAGTTAGTAGTTTATGGGCAAAATGCTGTTGGCCAACCTCGAGCGCCAGGTCCGTAAACGTGCCACCAATATCAATACCGAGGCGCGCATTTGACGTCATGGGAACTCACTGACCGGATCAACTTAAGGGAACTTGAAAAACATAAGTTTTTAATCTTAAGAAAGTTTTTTGTTTTCACCTAAGTTTAAAAAATGGTGCGCACCACGCACAATATTTCTGTCATGTGAAAAGACAATCATCGTACATTTCTTTTTTACTAATCCGTTCATTACGTTGTAAACAGTAGATGCTCCTTTTGGATCCATACCTTCCGTCGGCTCATCCAAAATCGCCAACACCCCATCATGGCACAACGCACGTGCCAGCGCTAATCGACGACGCACACCTAACGAGAGCCGTTTCCCATTATTTCGAATCTTTTGGTCTAAACCTTCAGGGTTTTCATCAACGAGCGCTAGTAGATCTAGCTGTTCCAATAACTGATGAATATCATTAGCACTCAAATCCGGGTTATACGTTAGAAAATTGTTTCTGAAAGTATCGTTGATAAAATCCGGCTCTTGCGGAAGATATATAGTTTTATTGGACCACCATTTTGGAGCTACTTGCTGCAAGTTAATTCCATCGACAAATATTTTTCCGCCATCCGGCTGCAACAACCCACATAGCATTTTTGCAAGCGTGGTTTTTCCGGTTCCATTTCCCCCATATACGCACAAAATCTCCCCTGACCCGACAGATACATTTAACCGATCAAAAACTGGTACATGTGCGAATGGATATGAAAAACCTACGTCTCTAAGCTCTACCCCCACCGAGGCCTTGTTGATACCGGTTCCGTCTGGATTCACCACCGGAATTTTATTGATAGCAGATACGGTGCGGCTTGCTTCCTTGGCCCTCGCCCAACTTTCCACCTGCTGGGATAAACCAATGATCGGCAGCAATGCCCGCGCCGCCAAAATGTTAACCCCGATAAGGGCCCCAATATCCAGAGCCCCTTTTGTAACGATCGTGGCTCCTACAGATATTATGATGACCGTTAAGACGGATGAGCATGACCTTACGATGGTCTGTATACGGTTTTGCCTATTCGATATGTAGTTCCGAATGTTTTGAAAAATTTGTGTGTGTTTTTCCCATTCTAAATTCTGAGAGTCGGAGGTATCAAAAGCTCTGATAGTGGCCGGAGAAAAAACAGCTGTATCGATTAATTGAGACCGAATATTTCTTACCTTTTGTTCATCCCCGACTGACTTTCTCAGTCCCATATGAAAACCATACGTAAGAAAAAATGTAACCAGTATGAATATTAAGGTAATTATAGAAAGAATTGGACTTATGAAGTATATAGCTACAATAAACAAAAAGGCAAATGGGACGTCTAAAAATAATGATAGATTAGAAGCAGAATACACCGTCTTCAATACATCGGACATTCCAAAATAATTTCTTAAGTTGCTTGGTTCAGTACTATAAATTGGCAAATACTGTGCTTTCGTTACAATATCATATAGTTTCTTATCCTGCTCAAAAAACCTTTGCTCGATTAACTTCTCCGCAAAATGATAACGAGCCCTTCTAAAAAGAAACTCAAATATTATTGCAATAAATGCACCAATAGCTAAAGTTGTTAATGTTGCATCTACACCGGATGATATGTAACGGTTAAACACAAGGATAACAAAAATTGGAGTTATAAGAGCAAATATATTTGCAAATAGAGATAAGATGACCATTTCTAAAAAAATAAATGGTTTTGAAAAATATATTTTAAATAAATCGAGCATAAGAAAACGCCAAAAAAGATACACGATACCTTTTCACAAGGATCGCTAAACTACGAACCAAATCGTGCGACGCAGGATGGATTTGACCGGTCCCTAACTCTGGTGTCTTACGGACTGAGGATTAGATAAAGACTCCCAAAGCCTACGCTCCTGAGACCCCCTTAAGGTAGGTTGGCCAAACATCGCTTTCTAGCCTAATACCAAACCTCCGAGAAACCTCAAAATCCATCATCACCGGGGGATACGCTCCCATCTTGTCAAAACACGAAGCATATGATACCTGAGCGGCACTAAATATGTAATCTGCGGACAGAGTTTATTCTTAGTCTGTCGGAATGGGATTTGATATGGGACATCGGATATTTCTCCCGTGCCTGCTGTTTTTGTTAATGATCCCTCCGGCTTATGCTCAAACTTTTACTGAAGAGCTGCGCGATTTAATCGACAATCACAAGCGAATACTTGCGACAAAGGCCACAGTGGATTCCCTGACTGAGGGCTCATCAATCTCAAAAAAGGCTTACTGGCCGGAGATTAGTGTGACTGCTATACAGGGGCATGAATCGAGGAAAAATGTCGAAGGCACCCTCGATACAGGCCTTGGCGCCAGTGAATTCGATGCGGTGATTACGCAACCAATAGATCTGTGGCATTCCAAAGGGAGCGCAGTTGAAATTGCACAGCTCCAACTCGAACAGGGAAAACTGGGTCTGGAACAAACCATTCAGTCGGTGATCCTGGAGGCTATCACTGCAACTATCGGTATAAGTTCGGCAACACTTATTGAAGATTATGCTCGCCGTTCGGTTTCTAATATAAAGAAACAAGCTCAGCTTGAGGACGCAAGAGTAGCAAAGGGCTCGGGCCTATCAACCGACGTTTTGCAGGCAAAAATACAACTAGCGGGGGCCGAGGCCCGTCTTACACTGGCAGAGGGTGCATTAGGGCAGTCAATCAATAGGTACCGGGCTGTTTTTGGATACGAACCACCCGGTAGAGACACTTTGCCTATTATCATTTTGCCATTAAGTAGGGTCCCGGCAAGCAAGGATGAGTGCGTGAGATTGGCCCTCGAAAATAATTTTCAGATTAGATCATTAAGAAGTGCAGAAGAATTGGCACGCATAAGCATAAAACAAACACGTGCAGACCAGTTCGCGCCAACCCTAAATTTTATTGTCGATTCAAAATTGAAAAACAACATTTCGGGAATTAGAGGCAGCACGAATGAATGGATTGCCAAGTTTGAATTGAAATACAATTTAAATGTAGCCGGGTCTGCTTTTAATAATGTGAAGTCCAGCGAATACAATTATATCGCCACTTCGAACCAACTCCAGGATGCGACAAACCTGATTGAAGAGCAGGCAAAAAACACATTTGAGCAATATGAAATTACACAGAAAAACGCGAACTTCCTGGAAAACCAAGCGAACATAGCTGGTGAATTCCTTGCATTGGCGCGAGAAGAAAGACGGCTCGGAACACGCTCGCTGATCGATGTGCTCAGCGGAGAAACTGCTGAGATTAATGCATTGTCGGACGCACAAAGTGCAAAGTCTCAAGTTGCTATCGCTGCATACACATTGTTGTTCATTTTGGGTGAGCTAGATGTTGAGGCGGTCGAACTCGATGAGATGACAGCACTTCCAACAAAATCTAGCCAGGTCGCAAACACGGTAGAGCCAGAAATACAGTCCGATTTTGTACAGGCCGACGCCATAATGCAAACTACGGATCAATCTCTGGAGTTGAAGTCACCAGCTAATGCCCCAACGATCATCTCAGCTCAATCCAAAGAACCTGAAAAGCAATCCGATTTGGTTCAAATAGAATCTTTGGCGACAACTGAGAATGTGTTAGCAGCATTGACACCACTACCTGAGCCGGAAATTAAAGGAACAGATCTCACTGTGAATCCTCCGCGCGCGGGGACATCGGTTGCACCGGACTCGAATACACAAAACGACGTCGAGTTGATTACCCCTCCGCAGCCTGCACCAATTGTTCTTGCTCCGTCCGAAATAGAGTCTCCTGACACCTCAGCCCCCCCTGTTGATATTGCCTCTATCTTGGTCGCAGTGGAACCGTTGACAGTCACCTCTCCAGAACTTGAAATAATAGAAAGTACGGCGAAGGTCGTTGTAGATACTTCGGTCGAGTTTGTCAGCGAAGACCCAAATTTCCAACGCCTCTGGTCCTACTGACCTCTCACTAAAACAAACCACACGTTTTGTGTTAGTTGCAATACCGGCTTAGAACGGCCGCAAGCAACGTATGTCAGTACCCAGATAGTATACTTACG